>CAXTQM010000364.1:0-332 GCA_964246205.1 uncultured Beijerinckiaceae bacterium
CGAGGATCGCCGCCAGCGTCACCGCGCCAGCGGCGGGCGCGACGAAGCGCCGGGCACCGTGATCGGCGAGGGTCGCCGGGGCGGCGGCGAGTGCCACCGCGACGAGGTTAAGGCCATCGAGGCCGCAGAGCGACGCGAGCTGGGCGGAAACGAGCTGCCCGCCGAGCGCCATGCCGAAGGTGTTCCACGGGAAGCCGGAGAACCAGTGCCCGCGCGCCCATTCCGCGGCGGCGAGGCCCAGCGCCAGAGCCAGCACCCGAGCCGGGCCGGGCACCCACAGCAGACGGGCCAGGACGAAGCCGGCGCCGGTGAACAGCGCCAGCAGCGCCGGC
>CAXTQM010000364.1:342-907 GCA_964246205.1 uncultured Beijerinckiaceae bacterium
CTCGGGATCGACGAGGAAGGCCGCGCCGAGCCACCAGAAGCCGGCGAGATGATAGCCGAAGCCGAGCCACCAGCCCGCGCCGAAGCTGGCGCGCCAGCTTGCGCCCGGGCGCGCGGCGATGCCGTCGAGCAGCCACACCGCCGCGGACATCGGCACGATCAGCGCGACGCCGAGGTTCACCGGCGCCAGGATCAAGGCGCCGACAAGTCCGGCGCCGAGCGCGAGGCCACGGCGCGTCCAGCCTGTCGAAGCGGCGACCGTCGCGGCCAAGCGCGCCATGGGGCTCCTTTCCGATGACCCGAGGCGATGCCGCGGGCGCGTGGCCCCTAGCAGATTCGGCGTTGCGTCGCCCGGCTTGACAAGGCGCGCCGCCGCGCCGCCTGTCCGCGCATCCGGGACAGGCAGGGCAGGGCATGACCGACGACGCCGAGCGTCACAAGGCCAAGATGGCGGCGCGCAAGGCGGTACAGGACGCCGAGGTCGCCGAGAAAACGATCTCGGAGAAGGGCCTGCTCATCGTCCATTCCGGCCCCGGCAAGGGCAAGACCACGGCGGCGATGGGCCT
>CAXTQM010000364.1:917-2946 GCA_964246205.1 uncultured Beijerinckiaceae bacterium
GAGCGGACCGCGTTCGAGCAATTCGGCCCCATGGTCGAGTGGCACACGATGGGCGAGGGCTTCACCTGGGAGACGCAGGACCGCGCCCGCGACGTCGCCGCCGCCGAGCGCGCCTGGGTCAAGGCACAGGCCTTGATGGGCGATCCCGGCATCCGTCTGGTGGTACTGGACGAGATCAACATCGCGCTGCGCTACGAGTACCTGCCGCTCGACGAGGTCGTGGCCAGGCTGGCCGGCCGCCGCGATGACCTCCACGTCGTTGCGACGGGGCGCAACGCAAAACCGGCGCTGATCGAGGCGGCCGACCTCGTCACCGAGATGAGCCTGGTCAAGCACCACTTCGCCGCCGGCGTGAAGGCGCAGCACGGCATCGAGTTCTAGCCTTCGGCCCGGGCGGTCTCGGGCAAGGCGCCTTGTTTTCACCCCGCCGCACGAATAGGTCAGGCTGCAACATTCGAGCGAAACACGCGGAGTAGCGTCATGGGCGGCATGTCCCTCATCCATTGGATCATCGTCGGAGCGGTGCTGCTGCTGCTGTTCGGCGGCAAGGGCAAGATCTCCGACGTGATGGGTGACGTCGCCAAGGGCATTAAGAGCTTCAAGAAGGGGCTCTCCGAAGACGACGAGTCGAAGCTCGCCGCCACCCACCCGGCCGAGCCGGCGCGCACCATCGATCATCAGCCGCAGGCGCCGTCCTACGTCGCGCCGGTCACGCAGCCCGTCGTCCACGAGGCCGAGCCGCGCAAGGTCGGCTGAGGCCAGCATGTTCGATCTCGACGCCAGCAAGATCGTCATCGTCGGCGTCGCGGCGCTCATCTTCATCCCGCCGAAGGACCTGCCGCGGGTCATGCGCCAGGTCGGCCAGTTCGTCGGCAAGATGCGGCGCATGGCCAGCGAGTTCCAGGGTCAGTTCATGGACGCCATGCGCGAGGCCGACATGGCGGACCTGCGCAAGGAGGCCGATAAGCTGTCCGACGCGGTGCGCATCGACACCGGGCTGAACTCCATCCACGACCTCGACAACCACATGCGGCCGCTCGCGCCCCAGCCGCTCGAGACGGTCAAGATGCCTCCTGCGGCAAGTGACGCGCCGCCCCCGCTCGAACTCGGCGCGCTGGCCCGCAACGCTCCGACGGCCGCGCCGCCGCCGACGGAGCATCCCGCTCCGATGGCGCCCTCATCCGCTCTCGAGCCGCAGCCCACGCCCGAGCATACATCGTAGCGCGAGCGTGATCGCGCGAGACTTCTGCCGGCGGATGGTGCCTATGCGCGCGGCACCCGCCCTAGAGGACCGAGCCCCGCGCCCATGACCCAAGCCCGATGACAGATGCCGAGATCGAGGCCACCAAGGCGCCCCTCATGGAGCATCTCGTCGAGCTGCGCTCGCGCCTGGTCAAGGCGCTCAGCGCGTTTGTCGTGCTGTTTGTCATCTGCTTCTTCTTCGCCAAGGATTTCTACAACATCCTGGTGCTGCCATACGAGCATGTGGCCGGACCCGACGCCAAGCTGATCTACACGGCACCGCAGGAATACTTCTTCACCCAGATCCGCGTGGCCTTCTTCGCCGCCGCCTTCCTGTCCTGCCCGGTGGTGTTCACCCAAATCTACGCCTTCGTCGCGCCGGGACTCTACAAGCACGAGCGCAACGCCTTCCGCCCGTATCTCTGGGCTACACCGGTGTTCTTCGCCTTTGGCGCGATCATCGTCTACTTCATCGTGATGCCGAACCTGCTCCACTTCTTCGTGGGCATGGAGCAGTCGAAGGAGCCGGGCCGCGCCCAAATCCTGCTTCTGCCGCGGGTCAGCGAATACCTGTCGCTGGTGATGACGCTCATCTTGGCGTTCGGCGTGATGTTCCAGCTGCCGGTCGTCCTGACCTTGCTGGGGCAGATCGGCATCGTCGATTCGGCGTTCCTGCGCGCCAAGCGACGCTATGCCATCGTGTTGGTGGTCGTCGCCTCGGCGATCCTGACACCGCCCGACGCCTTCTCGATGCTGGCGCTCGTCGTGCCGGCCTACGCGCTCTACG
>CAXTQM010000365.1:0-2945 GCA_964246205.1 uncultured Beijerinckiaceae bacterium
ACCGGAGGTCGTCGGGCGGAGGGTTGGTCTGGATGGGCGAGCTGGTGACGGGGTGGGGAGTATCGAGCGGCGAGGTGGTGGGAGGGTTGGTCTGGATGGGCTTCTGCTGGACCGGCGCGGCCTTTGCGGCGGAGGGCGTAACTTGCAGGCCGGGCCGCTGGTCTGGATTCTGATTCGTCGTTCGCTGCTGCGGGACTTGCACCGGCGAGCCGGGCAGGGTAGCCGGAGTGGCAGGCTCCTGCACGCCCATCGGCCGCTCGGACGTTTTGCCGGAGTTGTCGGTATAGGTGGAGATCTGGGCGCGGGGGCGCAGCATCTTGATCTCGATGGACCTGCTTGCCTCGGCGACCTGGTAGTCACCCTCGTAGGTGGCAAAGCCGTCGGCAATCACCTGAACCTCCACATCCGAGCCTAGAGCGATGACGTCGATGACGGCTTTGCCCTCTTCGTTGGTCTTGACCTCGAGATTGCCCTCATCCTTGCCGTCCTTGACGGCATGAAACACGACGGCGGCACCGGAGACAGGTTTGCCGTTCGAGTCCTTCCGCACTTGCACTTCGATGTGGGAGGTTTCGGGTGGGGCCTTATATTTACGTCCGCGTTTGGGCGCGGAATCGTCCTGCGCCCTGGCAAGCGGGACGGCCATGCTGATTGAAAGAGCAAGGGCGAAAGGAACGGCGAGTCTGGAGCGCAGCGGCATGGGCCTGATTCTACGTCGGCGGAGGTGGGCACGTCACGTGCTTCGAGGAGGACTGAGCTTGCGTTGGGTTAGCCCGAAGTTGCGTGCGATTGACTCAGATTTCACGCTGCATTGTTGACAGACAAAGCTCCCGACGAATATTGTTAGCAATCGAAGGGTCTGAGTGCTAACACTGCACTTGAGTGCCCGAGCACGGCAACCATGTTCCACCCGAGTTTATCTTAAGGAGATGTAAGTTATGGCAACAACAACGTTTACGCCGCTTCACGATCGCATCCTGGTTCGCCGCACCGAAGAAGGTGAGACGATGCGCGGAGGCATCATCATTCCGGATTCCGCCAAGGAAAAGCCGCAGCAGGGTGAAGTGGTCTCGGTTGGCAAGGGTAAGTCGAACGATGAGGGCAAGGTGTTCCCGCTGGATGTGAAGTCGGGCGACACGATTTTGTTCGGTAAGTACTCCGGCACCGAGATCAAGCTCGATGGCGAAGACCTGCTGATCATGCGCGAGGAAGAAGTCCTCGGCGTCGTATCCAAGTAACGTACCGCGCAGCGTTCTCGATCCACATTGTGGATGAAATTTCTAAACTTTACCGCCGGTGTGACCGGCAAATGGAGTAAGCATCATGGCAAAACAGATTCTGCACGGAGAAGATTCCCGCCAGGCGATCCTGCGCGGCGTAAATATTCTGGCGAACGCCGTTAAGGTGACGCTTGGTCCGAAGGGCCGGAACGTAGTCATCGAGAAGAAGTTCGGTTCGCCGACGATCACCAAGGACGGCGTGACCGTGGCCAAGGAGATCGAGCTGAACGATGCGCTTGAGAACATGGGCGCGCAGATGGTGCGTGAAGTCGCGTCGAAGACCTCGGACGTAGCCGGCGACGGCACCACGACTGCGACCGTCTTGGCACAAGCCATCTACCGCGAAGGCGTGAAGACAGTGGCGGCCGGCGCGAACCCGATGGCGCTGAAGCGCGGCATCGACAAGGCGGTTGAGGCGATCATCGGCAAGCGCGACGAGCACGGCATGGTCCAGGGCGGCGCGTTGGCAGCGTTCTCAAAGCCTGTTTCGGGCGACATGATTGCGCAGGTCGGCACCATTTCCGCCAACTCCGATGCGCAGATCGGCACGATCATTGCCGCGGCCATGAACAAGGTCGGCAAGGATGGCGTCATCACGGTCGAAGAGTCGCGCACGATGGAAACACAGCTGGATGTGGTCGAAGGCATGCAGTTCGACCGCGGCTATCTGTCGCCCTACTTCGTGACCGATGCCGAGCGCATGGAGGCCGCGCTTGAGAACCCCTACATCCTGATCTACGAGAAGAAGATCTCGTCGATGAAAGACCTGCTGCCCTTGCTTGAGCAGATTGCGCGTACCGCCAAGCCGCTCGTCATCATTGCCGAGGACGTGGATGGTGAGGCGCTGGCGACCCTGGTCGTCAACAAACTGCGCGGCACGCTGAACGTGGCTGCCGTGAAGGCTCCCGGCTTCGGCGATCGTCGCAAGGCGATGCTCGAGGATATTGCTACCCTCACGGGCGGCAAGGCCATCACTGAGGACCTCGGCATCAAGCTCGAGGGCGTGAAGGTCGAGGATCTGGGGACTGCAAAGCGCGTCACGATCGACAAGGACAACACAACGATCGTCGATGGCGGCGGAAGCGATGATAAGATCGCCGGCCGGGTGAAGGAGATCCGCGCGCAGGTCGACAAGACGACGTCCGACTACGACCGCGAGAAACTGCAGGAGCGTCTGGCTAAGCTGGTCGGCGGCGTTGCAGTCATCAAGGTGGGTGCGGCAACCGAGACCGAGATGAAGGAGAAGAAGGCGCGCGTCGAAGATGCGATGCATGCGACTCGTGCGGCGGTTGAGGAAGGCATCGTCCCGGGCGGCGGCGTGGCGTTGATCCGTTGCTCTGCGGCGGTGGATGTGCTGATCAAGACGCTTGAAGGCGACGAGAAGATCGGCGCGAACATTATTCGCCGGGCGATCGAAGAGCCATTGCGGATGATCGTCTCGAATGCGGGCGAAGAAGGTGCGGTTGTCATTGGCAAGATCCACGACTCGAAGGAACCAAACTTCGGCTACAACGCCGGAACCGGTGCCTACGAGGACCTGGTTGCGGCCGGCGTGATCGACCCGACCAAGGTGACACGGACGGCTCTGCAGAATGCAGCGTCGATCTCAGGCCTGATGCTGACCACCGAGGCCATGATCTCCGAAATCCCGGAGAAGAAGGAAGC
>CAXTQM010000366.1:0-2941 GCA_964246205.1 uncultured Beijerinckiaceae bacterium
CGGACCTCGCGCGGGCCGGCGGGGCCCCCGCGCTAGGCTACACCATCGCCGAGGACACGGCGCTGTCGCGCGCCCTCGCCGGGCTCGGGCTGCGCACCGTCTTCGCCGAGAACACCGTGGATCAGGAGATCGGCACCCGCCCGCTCGCCGCCGTCTACGCCCGGCAGGCGCGCTGGGCGGTCATCCGCCGTGCCGAGGAGCCGGCGACCTTCGCGCTGGAGCCGCTGGCCTGCCCGCTGCCGGCGGCTGTGGCAGGTGCGCTCGCCGCGCCGTTGCTGGGGCTGGGTTGGGCTACCGGCTTCGCGGCGACGCTGCTCGGCTGGTACGCCATCGAGGTGGGTGTGACCGCGGCCAAGCGCTGGGAACTCCGTCCCTGGACCCCCACCGCCTTTCTCGGCCGCGATGGCATCCTGCTCCTGGCCTGGGCCCGAGCCTGGTTCACCCGCAGCGTCGTCTGGCAGGGCGAGCGCCAGGACGTCCGCTCGGTCTTGAAAGCGGAGCGGCGGCCGGCGGCACGGTGAAGGCAGTCTGGACAATGCCATATTGGCGATCGGCAACGTCGAATTCGGCCTTTGTCGCGATACGCGGCAGAGCAGAAATTTGTGTCGACGTACCCTGACTTCGGCCCTCCGATTGTCGCGCAACCCTGACTTCGGTCGGGCCGAATGTCAGGTCTTCCAACCTGCTCAACCCGCCTTGAAGACCTGGATGGAGGGTGGACGCGGATACCGATTTGGTCATGTTACCTATAACGAAGAAGCATGGCGATCAAGCCGACGGAGGTTGAAATCGCCGGAATCGCAAGCGATATCAGCCGCGCTTTCACCCCCACTTATTCGGAGCCCACCATGACGACCGGCGAAGGCGACACCGCCAACGTACCCACCGGCGACACGCCGGTGGAGACGATCACCATGGCCGTCAAGCCGGAAGGCACCCAGCACGCCTTCCAGGCCGATGTCGCCCGCCTGCTCCACCTTATGGTGCATTCCGTCTATTCCGAGCGCGACATCTTTCTGCGCGAGCTCATCTCCAACGCCGCCGACGCCTGCGAGAAGCTGCGCTACGAGGCCATCGCCGAGCCGAGCCTGGTGCAGGACGGCCAGCCCTTCGGCATCACCATCGCCCTCGACAAGGACGCCAAGACGCTCTCGGTGTCGGACAACGGCGTCGGCATGAGCGAGGAGGACCTGATCGGCGCGCTCGGCTCGATCGCCTCTTCCGGTACGCGCGCCTTCCTCGACAAGCTCTCCACGAAAGGCGACGCGGACAAGCCGGCGGCCAGCCAGGACCTCATCGGCCAGTTCGGCATCGGCTTCTACTCGGCCTTCATGGTCGCCGACCACGTCGAGGTCGACACCCGCAAGGCCGGCGCCGACTTTGCCCACCGCTGGACATCCGACGGCAAGGGCGCCTACGCCATTGCACCGCTAAACCTCGACCAAGCTCCGGTGCGCGGCACCCGAGTGGTGCTGCACCTCAACGCCGAGAGCCAGGACTATCTCGAGGCCTGGAAGATCGAGAGCATCGTCCGCGAGCATTCCGGCGCCATCGCCGTGCCGATCGACCTGCTGGAGAAGGCCGGCGACGAGCCGCGCAAGCTTTCGGAAGGCGTGGCGCTCTGGACCAAGCCGAAAAGCGCGGTCACGCCCGAGGAATACAAGGAGTTCTACCACACGCTCGGCGCGTTCGACGAGCCGGCGCTGACGGTGCATTGGCGCGCCGAAGGCCGGCACGAGTACACCGTCCTGGCCTTCGTGCCCTCGACCAAGCCGTTCGATCTGTTCGACCCGCAGCGCAAGGGCAAGGCCAAGCTCTACGTCCGCCGCGTGCTGATCTCGTCCGACGCCGAGATCGTGCCGAATTGGCTGCGCTTCGTGAAGCTGGTCGTCGATTCCGCCGACCTGCCGCTCAACGTGTCGCGCGAGCTGATCCAGGAGAGCGCGGTCTTCGCCGCGATCAAGAAGGGCGTCACCAATCGTATCGTGCAGGAGCTGACCAAGTTCGCCGAGAGCGACAAGGAGGCCTTCGACAACGTCTGGGAGATCTTCGGCGGGGTCATCAAGGAGGGACTCTACGAGGATCCAGAGCGCCGCGACGCCATCTACAAGATGGCGCGCTTCGCCACCTCGACCCACCCCGACGGAAAGCGCACGCTGGCCGACTACGTCGCCGACCTGAAGACCAACCAGACCTCGATTTACTACGTGCTCGGTGAGGACGTGAAACGGCTGCAGGCCAGCCCGCAGCTCGAGGGTTTCCGTGCCCGTGGCATCGAGGTGCTGCTGCTGCCCGATCCGATCGACGCGTTCTGGGTCGGCAATGCCGTGGGCTTCGACGGCAAGCCGTTCAAGTCGATCTCGCAGGGCGCGTCGGACATCAAGGACATCGCGCTTGAAGAGGGCAAGGAGCAGGCAAACGCCGAGGCTTCTGCCAGCCAGGCCTCCCTTTACGCGCTGATGAAGCAGACGCTGGAGAACGAGGTCGAGGACGTACGCGCCTCCGACCGCCTGTCAGAAAGCCCGGCCTGCCTCGTGGCGCAGGATCGCGGCCTCGACCTGCGCCTGGAGCGCATGCTGGCCGAGCACGGCCAGCTCGGCGGCAAGTCGACCAAGCCGGTGCTGGAGGTGAACCCATCCCACCCGCTGATCGCGGCGCTGCAGGGGCACGTCGAGGCGGCGGACAAGGGCGCCTTCGAGGACATCGTTTGGCTGCTGCTCGACGAGGCGCGGCTGATGGAGGGCGAGAAGCCGGCCGATGCTCCGGGCTTCTCGGCGCGGCTCACCCGCGTGCTGACCAAGGTGGCGCAGGCGGGGTAGGTGCCTCGCTACCTGGCCTCGCGCCAATCCTGCACCTCGAGGCCGGCGATTGGCAGAAAGGCCTTGTCGGCCGTCACCAATGTCGCATCGAGGCTGATCGCATGGGCCGCGATCAGCATGTC
>CAXTQM010000367.1:0-2933 GCA_964246205.1 uncultured Beijerinckiaceae bacterium
GAACACCGCGGCTTTCTGCGCGGCGGCCATGGCGGGAGCCGCCGTCAGCACGGTCGCTGCCACGAACGCGGCCGTCGCCGCCAACATCGCTCGCATGCCGGTCTCCTTTAGCCGCTTCTCGACGGCAGGTAAGCCGGATCGGCTTCGGGACAACCGGGTCGGGCCTTTCGGCCGTGTCGCGACGGCCGCGCGTGGCTTTCGTCCGCGAAACCCGTTAGCTGCGTGCGTCTCGAGCGACGGAGCGACGATGGGCAACGGCTATCTCTGGCTGAAAGCGGTGCACGTGCTGGCGATCATCTCCTGGATGGTCGGCCTGCTCTACCTGCCCCGCCTCTTCGTCTACCACGCCGAGGCCGGCAACGGCTCGCCGCTGGCGATGACCTTCCAGGTCATGGAGCGGCGGCTGATGAAGGCGATCATGCTGCCGGCGATGATCGTGGTGTGGGTCACGGGGATTTGGCTCGCGGTGCAGGGCCATTGGTTCAAGGCCGGCTGGCTGCACTGGAAGATCCTTCTGGTGCTGGCGTTGAGCGGCCTGCACGGCTACTTTTCGGTTGAGCGCAAGAAGCTGGCGGCGGGCACGACGAAACGCAACTCGCGCGACTTCCGTATTCTTAACGAGGTGCCGACACTGTTGCTGATCGGGATCGTCGTCCTGGTGGTGGTCAAGCCATTCTGATCGAGGTTGGGCTAAACTTCCGCATAGAAAAAGGCCGCCGAGCATACGCCCGGCGGCCTTTTCCATAAAAGCGATAGATCAGAAGGTGCGGTGGCCGGGCATGCGACCCGAGCTGTGATGCATCATGCGCTTGTGGCTCATGCGATGACCCATCATCATCTTTTTCTTCGACTTCTTCTTCGACATCATCTTGCCGCTCGACATCTTCTCGCCGCCCGACATCTTGTCGCCACCCATCGCGCCGGCCTCTCCGGTGCCCATCTTGTTGCCGGCCTTGGCGGGAGCCTCGGTCGGAGCGCCATTGGTGGCGGTCGGGTTGGCGGGCGCCGGGTTGGCCGGGTTCGGAACCTGGGGCGAGCCGGTCTGCGCGAGCGACAGAGACGTGCTGCCAATCATCGCGGCGAAGCCAAGAGCGGCAATCGTGCTGATCTTCATGTAAAGTTCTCCGAGGATTAGTGGATTATCCCGCGGCACAACACGTCAAGGCCTGCCTTGTTCAGTCGCCCGCAACTGTTTTTTACACCGCAAGCTCTGAACGCCAGCCGAACACCGCCGAAAGCCGAGGTTCAGCGTGGTGCCAATACCATCACCATCTGGCGGCCTTCCATCGACGGCTCGGCCTCGACCTTGGCGAAGGTCAGCGTCTCGGACTTGACACGCTCGAGTAGGCGGAAGCCGATGTCCTGATGCGCCATCTCGCGGCCGCGAAAGCGCAGGGTGACCTTGACCTTGTCGCCGTCCTCGAAGAAGCGCTTCACCGCCTTCATCTTGGTGTCGTAGTCGTGGTCGTCGATCCCGGGCCGGAGCTTGATCTCCTTCAGCTCGACGGTCTTCTGGCGCTTGCGCGCCTCGGCAGCCTTCTTCTGCTCGGCGAACCGATGACGGCCGTAATCGAGGATCTTGCAGACCGGCGGGTTGGCGTTGGGCACGATCTCGACGAGGTCGAGGCCGGCATCCTCGGCGATCTGCAACGCGGCGGCGATCTCCGTCACGCCGCGGTTCTGGCCTTCGGCGTCGATCAGCTGGACTTCCCTGACACGTATCTCCCGGTTGGTGCGCGGCCCGTCCTTCTGCGGAACCGGCGGGGCTTTCATTGGACGGCGAATGGTGTTCTCCCGGATTGTGGACGGACTCGAGGCGACTTCACTTAACGTAGAGCCAAACAAAAAGATCGGTTGCCGGACAGGCAAAGTCAATCAAAGGGCAGCAAAGCGGCGGTGCGCGCTGCACGATCCGTGCCGATGCATGCCGCCTGGCCACAGCCGGAGCGGTTCAGCGTGCGGCGTTGCGCTCAAGCAGCATCGCGTAGGCCTCTAGCGTCTCGTGCGCCATGCGCGCGATCGAAAACCGCTCCTCCGCCTGCCGGCGCGCGCGCTGCCCGAGTGCGTCGCGGCTCGACGCACCGAGCGCCAGCACCTCGCTTAGGGCATCGGCGAGCAGGACCGGGTCGCTCGGCGAGATGCGCCAGCCGGTGCGCCGGCCCGGCTCGACCTCGGGCGGCGCCAGGATCGTCTCCGGCAGCGCGCCGAGATCCGACACTACGACCGGCGTGCCGGACGCCTGCGCCTCTACCGCGACCCGCCCGAAGCTCTCGGCCTCGATCGAGGGCACGACGACCGCGCTCGCCGCCAGCAGGGCGGCCGGCATGTCGGCGCAGCCGGAGACGCGCTGGACGCGCTGGCCGAGGCCTGCGGCCGTGACGGCGACGGCGATCTCCCGATCGAAGCCGCCGCGACCCTCGCCAATTAGAACGAGCTTGAGGTCGGGCGTGCCACGCTCGACCAGCAGGCGCACCGCCTCGATCAGGATCTTGTGGCCCTTCCAGACGCTGGCGCGGGCGACCAGCAGCACGATGCGCTCCTCCGGGCCGACCGCCCAGGCCTGGCGCACCGCCTGCACGCGGGCGGGGTCGATGCCGACGGCGGCGAAGGGCCTGAGGTCGACGCCCGGCCGGATCAGCACGACATGGTCGCCGGCGGCGGGATAGAGTGAGGCGATCGTCGCCGCCGCGAACTTCGAGCCGGCGATCACGAGGTCGCCTTTCGCCATGACTGAATTGTAGCGCTGGCGCAGCACGGACTGCCCGGCCGCGAGCGCGGTGAGGCTGGTCGCCAGCGGCACCTTGGCTGAGCGGGCGGCGGCATAGCTCATCCAGCCGGCCGGGCGCGAGCGGGCGTGGACCAGGTCGACCTGCTCCTGCGCCAGCAGCCGGCGCAGCCGCCGGGTGGCCAGCACCATGGCGAGGGGATTCTTG
>CAXTQM010000368.1:0-2925 GCA_964246205.1 uncultured Beijerinckiaceae bacterium
CGATCGGGTGGGGTGGTGGCGCGGGTGGCGTCGGTGGCGTGGCCTCGCTCGCCGCCTGCGGCGGCCCGTCGGGCGCCTCCCTGCGAGGCTGCGAGGAGGCTAGGGCCGGCGACAGGTCGATCATGACAGCGTCGGGTGCGTCGGTGGCGACCGCGCCGGACGGCAGGTGCGTCAGCATCTCGGTGCCAGCTCCCGCAGCGACACTCACCACCAGCGCGCTCAGGGCATAGCGCAGCAGCTCGCCGCGGGGTCGGACCTCGTACCAGCGCCGGTCGAAGCCCTGCCCTTCCATGCCGACACCGACGAGGTTCGACCGCTCCGGCGGGCTCGGGTCATTGATCAAAACCGGCACTCCGCTTTCGTGTCCCCAAAAAGGACGAACAGCGTTGAACCGTCTCGAAAGCGAGGAACCTGCGAATCGAGCACCATACCGCTTCGTCCAAGCGGCCCCTCTCACGACGCTTTGTAACATAGTTACGATATTTCGTAACCTGGCTGACCCGAGCGACGACGTGCATCTGGAGCGCTTGTCGTGGATGTCAGAGCTAGGGAATCAGGCGTCAACCCGGGCGGCAGGCGGCGCAGATGCCTTCGATCTCGTGGACCTTGCGCTCGACCTTGAAGCCCAACTCTTCGGCAAGCGCGGCGATGGCGCGATCGACGTCTGCCGCCTCGACCTCGGTGGCGCTGCCGCATTTGGCGCAGGAGAACAGGATGCCATGATGGTCATGATCGTGGTCGATGTGGTCGCAAGGCGCGTAGACCTGCCGGCTCTCGATCTTCACGACAAACCCGTTGTCGACCAGGAAGTCGAGGGTGCGGTACACGGTCGGCGGCGCGACGATACGGTTCTGCGCTTCCGACAGCCTCTGGATGATGGTGTACGCGCCGAGCGGCTGGCCGGCGCGAGCGAAGATCGACACGACTTCGCGACGCAGCGCGGTCATCTGCAGGCCGCGGCCGAGGCAGGCGGTCTCGACCTGGTTGATCCATTCTGTGCCGGCCATGGCAGAGATGTAGCGCGGCACGGCGGCAGCCGCCACTACGCCCTCGCGAACGATCGCATTCGAGCGAGTCCGGCGACCGGTTCTTAACCGGATTTCAAAGGTCGCCTGCGCAACCTCGCGGCGGTTCAAGCCGCAGAGTTCGCGTTCATGCCAGCTTTCCTCGCCGACGCCCGACGCATCGCCCAGATCGCCGCCACCGCCTCCGCCGCGATGATCGCGCTTGGCGCCATGCGCCTGCCCTCCCAGGCACAGACCAGCCACATGCTGGTGATTCCGGCCTCCGACGGCTATGGATTCGACGATTGCCTCGCCGGCAACAAGGCCTGCGGACAGACCATCGCCGACGCTTGGTGCGAGGCCCACGGCATGGCTGCCGCCGCCTCTTTCGGCCGCGCCGACGACGTCACCGCCTCCATTTCAGGCGCGAGGTTGGCGAGCACCGGGGCCGCTTCCATCAAGGTCGACCAAGGCTCATTCATCGTAAATTGCCGGGATTAGACCTCGACGCGGCCGACGACGACGGAACGTAACAACCAAGCTCGCCATTTCTCCTGCCGAACAGGAGTGTACCCATGTCGAAGATCCTCACCGCCGCTCTCATTGCCGGCGTTGCCAGCATCACTCTCGTAGCCACGGCGCAAGCCAAGGGCTGCATCAAGGGCGCCATTGTTGGCGGCGTCGCCGGACACATGGCCGGCCACGGCAAGATGGGCGCCGCCGGCGGGTGCGCGGTCGGCCATCACATGGCGAGCAAGAAGGCCAAAGACTCCACGCAATCCAGCGACGCCAAGTAGGCTCAAAGGCTCAATCTGTTGACCGGCCGCCCGCTACATTCGGGCGGCCTTTTTTTGTCTAGTTATCGGCCGGGGCAAGCAGCACGTTCAAGCGAGATCGTCGCCGAGCAGGTGCATGACGATCTCGCGGCGCTGCGCGGCGCGGCGATGCTCGAAGAGATAAACTCCCTGCCAGATGCCGAGCGCAAGCCGGCCGCTCAACACCGGGATCGACAGCTGGGTCGTGGTAAGTGCCGATCGAATGTGCGCCGGCATGTCGTCCCGCCCTTCCGACTGATGGATGTAGCCGGCGTTCTCCGGCGCGATGTGCTCAAAAAAATGTGCGAGGTCGGTCCGCACGTCCGGATCGGCGTTCTCCTGGATAAGGAGCGACGCCGAGGTATGGCGGCAAAACAGCGTCAGCAGGCCTTGGCCAATCCGCGCCTCTTCGACGAAGATTTTCGCCTCACGGGTGAACTCGTAAAGCCCCTTGCCTCCGGTTGCGACGTCGAGTTGCTTGGACTTCTGACGCAAGACGCTTCACCTTGTTCTCGTCACCGCGGAACCTAGAAGGAACAAAAAGGCACGTTCACCCTTTGTTTGTTCTTCGGACTGGTATACAGTTGCCGTTGTAGAGAGTCGGCACAAGGCCTTGTCTCGAGGATCGGAGCGACAGGTGACATGCTGACCCGAAAGCAAAGTGAGTTGCTGCGCTTCATCAACGAGCGTCTCAAGGAGACGGGCGTACCGCCTTCCTTTGACGAGATGAAGGAAGCCCTCGACCTTCGCTCCAAATCCGGCATCCATCGGCTCATCATCGCGCTCGAGGAGCGCGGTTTCATCCGCCGGCTTCCTAATCGGGCACGCGCGCTGGAGGTGCTGCGCTTGCCGGAATCGTCGACGCCGTCGTTCGCCCGCGCACGCCGTTTCGAGCCCGAGGTGATCGAGGGCACGCTCGGCAAGGTGCGGATGCCCTCCTCGCTTTCGCAGGACGACGACAGCCGCGCGGTGGTGACGATCCCCGTGATGGGCCGCATCGCCGCCGGCACGCCGATCGCGGCGCTGCAGAGCCGCAGCCACACTGTCAGCCTGCCGCCCGACATGCTGCCGCCCGGCGAGCATTACGCGCTCGAGGTGCGCGGCGA
>CAXTQM010000369.1:0-1430 GCA_964246205.1 uncultured Beijerinckiaceae bacterium
CGCCCCGCCCCCCCCCACCCCCCCGGCCCCCGGGGGGGCCGGGGGGCGCCCGCGCCGCCGTGCGCGGTCTGCCGCGCGAAAAGCTCGAGGCGCTGTGCCGCACGCACCGCGCCCATGTCGCCATCGTCAACGGCGCCGACCAGCTGGTGATCGGAGGGTCACGCGATGCGGTGGCCGCCACGCTCGACGCAGCCGGCGCCGCCGGCGCCGGCAAGGTCACCCAACTCGCCGTCGGCGTGCCCTCGCACACGCCCCTGCTCGAAGCCGCCGTGGCGCCCCTGGGCAAGGCTCTGCACGAGGCGAAGGCCCGCATCCTGTCCGCCGACCGCCGCCTGCTCAGCGGCATCGACGGCGCCGCCGTCTTCGACATGCCGAGTGGCCTAGACAAGCTGGCACGGCAGGTCGCGCAGACCGTGGATTGGCAGGCCTGCATGGAGGCGAGCCACGCCGCCGGGGTAACCCGCGCGCTGGAGCTGGGGCCGGGCGCCGCGCTGGCGCAGCTTATCGGCGAGCCCCTCGGCGCGCGCAACAGCCGGGCGTTCGACGATTTCCGCTCGCTTGACGGCATCCGTCGCTGGCTCCGCGCGGACTGAGCTGAAGCCCGATGCCGAACCTCATCGCCCTGGCGCTCGCGCCGACCTTCTTCGTGCTCGTGCTCGGCTACGCCGCCGGCCGCTTCGGCCGCGTCGGCCAATCCGCCGTCGGGCCGCTGAACACGCTGGTGATGGAGTTCGCCCTGCCGGCCGCGCTGTTCGTCGGCGTCGCCACCGCGCCGCGCGCGATCCTCTTCAAGCAGAGCGCGGCCTTCCCCGCGCTCGGTCTCGCCATGCTCGTGCCCTTCGCCGGCTGGTACGCTTGGCGCCGGCGCCGCGGCGACGACATGGGCGATGCCGCGCTGCAGGCGCTTACCGTGTCGCTGCCCAACCTCGCCGCCGCCGGCCTGCCGATCGTCGCCGCGGTGTCTGGCAAGGAGGGCGGCTCCTTCATCGCGCTAGCCATCGCCGCCGGCGCCATGATCCCGTCGCCGCTCGCCCTCACATTGCTGGAGCTGTCGAAAGGCGGCGCGGCGGCAGGAGGGCCGACGAGCCGCGTCGGCGCAGCGCTGGGGCGCGCCTGCGCCAAGCCGATCGTGTGGGCACCGGCGATCGGCGTGGTGCTGTCCATCGCAGGCGTCGCGCTGCCGGTGTTCCTGCTGAACTCCCTCAAGCTCATCGGGGAGGCGACGGCCGGCGCGGCGCTGTTCCTCACCGGATTGGTGCTGTCTCTGCAGCGCTTCCGCCCCAACGGCAGCCTCGTCGCCGCGGTCGTCGTCGCCAACGTGCTGCAGCCGCTGCTCTGCCTCGCCATCGTGCTCGCCGTGCATATGCCGTGGGACGTCGCGCGGCTGACCGTGCTGGTCGCCGCGCTGCCGTCCGGCTTCTTCGGCATCC
>CAXTQM010000369.1:1440-2925 GCA_964246205.1 uncultured Beijerinckiaceae bacterium
GACATTGGCACGGTCATCGCGAGCGGGCCGCTGTCGAACAGGCCTCGATCTCCGCCCAGGGCAGCCGCCGCTCGCGGTCGCGCTCGGACGCGCCTTCGCGATCGTCGCCGCAGGTGATGCTTCCATCGCCCAGATCGCGCGGACTCACGTCAGCCTGATCGGCGTCATCCGCTTCGATCCCGATGCCACGCGCAAGCGGTCGCTCTGGAAGACTTCGGCGCGTGTCGGGAGCGCAGCCGTCGTTCGCCGCGCGCCAGCTCCGCAGGCGTAACCTCGCCCGCGTGAAGACCTGCGGCCCGACGGTGGCATTCGTGCGCAAGCGGGTTTCAATCTGCGCAAGCGTACGCGACTGAGATATCAGGGAACGTACAAACTTTTCGTCGCCACGAGAACACAGGTGTTGGCGGCTGTCGGTATGAGCATGGTCCGCACGCTCTCTGTTTGCATGATCGGAATGCCAACGAGATCGCTTATCTGGCGTCCCGCCCCGCCCAGACTTTCGCGGAGTTTCGAGCACGAGGCAGGGCTCGGCAGGATCTGAACGGCATAGCCATCGCAGGTCCCGCGCCTGTTGGGCGCCGCCATCACCGTCGACACTCCGTAAGGCACGGCACTGCCCTCAGCGTACTTCTGCCCGATCTCCAGGCTGACGACCCGACTGTCGCCGGCTCCCTTTGACCAGTTGGAGAGCGTATTGAAACTAACGACGCTGCCCATAGTCGTGCCCGCGAGGGAATTGATTTGATTACCGCAGGCTCCCGCGCCGGCCTTCTTGAGCTGCATCGCGAAATCGGGCGCCGCGTTTTGCACGGTCGCCACCAGAGGCGGCGCGACGGAATTGCTTTGTTTCGCGACCTTCTCCGCGCCGCTCTCCGAAATGGTTTTGCGCACCACATGTCTCGGCTTGGGCTTCGGCGCGATCGGCGCAGGCGTCGTCGTTTCTGTTTGCTCCGCATCCTGTGCGAGGCCGCGCGATGCCATGAGGAGCCATCCGCCGCTCATGAGGAAAGCGCCCAAGGCGACGGATATCGCGACAGGCGATCTGGGTGCACGAAGCGTCCATGCTTTGCCGGTCATGCTGGCCTCTCCATTTTCGCGCCTGAGTACGAATCATCCAGCCCAAGATGGTTTGGAAGAAGCTCGGTAGTCAACTGCGCTAGTACAACAGTCTCCTCTGAAAAACGACTGATGCAGATGACGTAACGTAAGCGCGCTCGTCAAAGATGCCGGCATGGCCACTCTCGCCCTGATGACGAAATTTCACGTCGACTTGGCCTCGATTCGCTTGAATCGCGACACGATTCAGCTGTGCAGCCGGACATGGACGAACAAATCAAGGACAATGCGTTAATCAAGCGTTAATGCCGGTCTTGAAACATCGCTGTGGCTTTCCCGCAACAAAGCATTAACCATAAGTTTTACATGCGCTTAACAAGTCTTTCCGCATCGTAATGTAGAGTAGTGCCGCTGCGTCATGGAGTATGT
>CAXTQM010000370.1:0-2880 GCA_964246205.1 uncultured Beijerinckiaceae bacterium
CGATCTGCGGGATGTCGGAGGCCGGGTAGCGGTTGCCGAGGAAGGCCTCGAGCCCGTCCTTGCGGACCTCCGAGAAGACCTGGCCATGTCCCAGCTCGTCGAAGCGGTACACCATGACCCGGTCGTAGCCGGTGAGCCGCTCGACAAGCCGCGCCGTTTCGTCGGCCAGCGCCTGGATCGAGCCGGCACCCAGGATCGTCTGCGTCGCCGCCTCGACCTCGTCGCGCAGACGCACCGCCGGTCCAGCCCGTTCCAGCTCGACGATGATGCCGCCCTCGATCGGACGATGCACCAGCGCGTCGACGGCGACCGGCGGCGTGCCGATCGTGCCGCGCACGGCAACGGCGCGCCGCTGCAGCGGCTCGGCCAGATGGGCGCCGATCCGTGCGGCGACCGTTCCGGGCAGGTCGGCCAAGGCGCGACCGACCGGGTCGCCGTCGAGGCTCAGGAAGGCGGCGGCGTTAACGCTCGCCTGGACGATGCCGGCGCCGGTCTCGTCGTCGAGCAGCAGCAGCACGCCGTGCGGCTGGATCGACCCGGCGAGATGGATCTGCTCGCGCTCGCAATTCGAAAGGTCGGCGTCGCCGAAGGAAGGCAGGGCGGAGCTGGTCAAGACATCCCGTGTGGCTTGCGGCATGGCGGCTCCTTAGCAGATCGAGGCCGCCGCGCCTGCTCAAGTCGCATCGCTCGCAGGTCTCGTCTCCCGACCGGACCGATCGGAGCGCAATATGCCTTCAAGGCGCGTCGGCGAAGCATATATCCGTCGTTCGCTTGACGGACCCGTAGGCCGGACCTCAAATCGACGCAGGGTCATTCCGCACGAAACGAGCCGGCGTTCATGCATATCGACTGGTTGTACGCTCTCAGCGGCTTCGGTGTCGGGGCGCTCGTGGGCCTGACTGGCGTCGGGGGCGGCTCGTTGATGACGCCGATCCTGATGCTGCTGTTCGGCATCCATCCGGCCACCGCGGTCGGCACCGACCTGCTCTACGCCGCGATCACCAAGAGCGGCGGCGTCGTGGTGCACGGCTTCAACCGCACGATCGACTGGCGCATCGTGCGACGCCTGGCGCTGGGCAGCGTACCCGCGACCGCGCTCACCATCGCCGTCCTCGCCCACGTCGGCATCAAGGATCAGCACCAGCACGGCCTCATATCGATCGTGCTCGGGGTGGCGCTGGTGCTGACCGCCGCGGCCATCCTGCTGCGCAAGCTGCTGCTCGATCGGATCGCACCGTTCATGGAAGCGATGCCCGAGCGCCGGCGCGCGGTGCTGACGGTGGCGCTCGGCATCTTTCTCGGGGTGTTCGTGTCGATCTCCTCGGTCGGCGCCGGCGCCATCGGCGTGACCGTGCTGCTGACACTCTATCCTCGCGCGCCTCTCGTGCGGGTCGTCGGCGCCGACATCGCCCACGCCGTGCCGCTGACGCTCGTCGCCGGGCTCGGACACTGGTGGCTCGGCACCATCGATTGGCAGGTGCTGGGCTCGCTGCTGGTCGGCTCGCTGCCGGGCATCGCCCTCGCCAGCCAGCTCGCAAGCCGCGCCCCGGACAAGGTGCTGCGGCCGCTCATGGCGGCGATGCTCGCCGTCGTGGGGCTGCGGCTGGCGTTCTGAGGGTAGCTTCGTCGTTCCAGGGGTCGCGCCCTAGGACCGTCGCCGTCGCGACGCGAAAAACCCGCGGAGCAGCGCGCTGGACTCCGCCGCGAGCGCACCGCCCGATAACTCGTCCGGCGCATGGTGGCACGTCGGCTGCGCGAAAAAACGCGGGCCGTTGACCACCGCTCCGCCCTTTGGATCGTCGCAAGCCCAGTACAGCCGGGCAATGCGGGCGAATGAGATCGCGCCAGCGCACATGGCGCAGGGCTCCAGCGTGACGTGCAGCTCGCACCCGACCAGGCGATGATTGCCGACACGGTGCGACGCCTCGCGGATCGCCACGATCTCGGCATGCGCCGTCGGGTCATGGTCGCGGATCGTACGGTTGCCGCCGGTCGCGATCACGGTGCCCTCTCGCACGATCACGGCGCCGACCGGCACCTCGCCGGCCTCGCCGGCGGCACGGGCGGCTTCCATCGCCAGCGCCATGGGGCCGAGCTCGGCGGACTCCTCGCTCATCTTTAATCCCCTTTTGCCGTGCCGCCTTGTTATCAGGTCGCATGCCCGACAACGAAACCGGTTTCCCCCGCAAGCCGCGCGGGACGCGCAAGGCGTCCGCGAGCCATGCCGACGACTGGCCCGAAGTGGCGCCGACCAAGCTGACCTCCGCCGTCGCCGCGCCGGCGGAGCGTCAGCGCATCGCCAAGGCGATGGCGCGTGCCGGCCTGTGCTCACGCCGCGACGCCGAGGCCTGGATCCTCGCCGGGCGCGTCAGCGTCAACGGCGAGGTGCTGGCGAGCCCGGCGCGCGACGTCGGGCCGGACGACGCCATAGAGGTCGACGGCGCGCCGCTGCCGACGCCCGAGAAGACCCGGCTGTTCCTGTTCCACAAGCCGCGCGGCCTCGTCACCAGCGACCACGACCCAGAGGGTCGCGAGACCATCTTCGATCACTTGCGCGAGCACTGGCCGCAAGGTCCACGCGTGGTGACGGTTGGCCGGCTCGATATCAACACCGAGGGCCTGCTGCTGCTCACCAACGACGGCGGCCTCGCGCGGATGCTGGAGCTGCCCAAGACCGGCTGGCTGCGACGCTACCGGGTGCGAGCCAACGGCGAGACCGACCAAGCCCAACTCGACGCGCTGGGTGCCGGCATCATCCTCGACGGCATCGAATACGCCGGCATCGAGGCAAAGCTCGACCGCCAGCAGGGCGCCAACTGCTGGCTGACCATGGGCCTGCGCGAGGGCAAGAACCGCGAGATCAAACGCGTGCTCGAGCAC
>CAXTQM010000371.1:0-2860 GCA_964246205.1 uncultured Beijerinckiaceae bacterium
TGACGCGGGCGTAGCTCGGCAGCGGCATGGTGGGATGCGCGGCGGTGAAGGAATCACGGTCGTAGATCTCGCCATTGGCTGTCAGCCGGCCGTGGAAGGCGTCGCCGTACCAGGATGCGAGGCCGACCTGGGTGATCCGTCGCTCGCTCGGATAGTAGGTCTGGCCGGCGATTGTGTAGGGCTTGCCGACGAGGTACTGCCCGCCGCCGCGCGGGATCGGCTGGCCGTCGTCGACGACGCGGCGGCTGGCGCGGCCGTAGACCGACGAGGGGAAATATTCCTTGGGGTGCCCGGCGGCCGCGGCGAACTGCTGCGGCTGCTGGGCGCAGCCGCCGAGCCCAAGCCCCCCTAATACGACGAGCGCGAGGCAGACCCGCATCCGCGACGCGAACAGCCAAGCCGGACGACGGGGCTGGGCGAACAGCACGGGCCTGTGAAACATCGTGTCGAGAACCTCGCGTACCACTCGAACGCGAGCGGTGCAGTCCACGCACATTGCCGGGGCAGGCTTGCCAAAGACCTAACGCATGACCCTGCGTCAGGACAGAAAGGCAAGCAGGATGAGGGCGTTAGACCTTTGTTGACCATATCCGGGAATGGTCGTAGCAGGCTGGCGGAAAACCCTTGCTGCGTTGCGGCCGAGGTGCCTTGAAAGTGCCGTGGAGATGGTGTGACGCTGGAGAGACACTCGACGCGTGATACCTTGCGGAGCCAATCCGATTGGGATTGGCTCCGGGAGGCTGTTTTGCTGGTCTGGAGCGCGGCATGAGCGAAGAAGTCGTCGGGCAGACCCCTACAGTCTTCTCGTCGAAGGAGAGGGCGGCACTTGTCGCCCGCGCGCTGAGCGAGGCGGCGCGCCGCGCCCGGTTCTCGACGAAGCGTCGCCGTAGCCTGACGGCCGGCGGTCTGCGCGCGCGCCGCGGCGAGCGGCTTATCCGCCTGCTGCGCATCGCGAGCTTCGTCTGCGTCGTCGCCCTGCCCTGCCTCGCCTTCGCTGCATACATCTTCTTCTTCGCCTCGCCGCAATACGTCGCGGAGGCGCGCTTCACCGTGCGCGGCGGCATGGCCGGCTTGGCCGAAGGCAAGGGCGTCCCGATCGCGCTCATCGTGCAGGATACGCAGGTCATCCTGAACTACATGAAGAGTCGCGCCATGGTCGAGGCCCTGAACCGGAGCGTCCGGTTCGAGGATCTCTACGAGAGCGATGACATCGATTGGCTCTCGCGCCTTGCGCCGCACAAGCCTATCGAGAAGGTGGTGAAGTATTGGACCAAGCACTCTAAGCTGTCGGTGCAGATGCCATCCGGCATCATAGAATTCACGGTGCGCGCGTTCTCCCCCGAGAACGCGGTCAAGGTAGCCAACGCCGCGCTTGACGCTAGCGAACAGCTCGTCAATCAGATGAACGACAAGATGCGCGAAGATGCCGTGGCGCTCGCCGAGACCGAGCGCCAGCGCGCGCAATCCTCCTTGGCGCAGGCGATGGCGAAGCTCCAAAGCACCCGCAACGAGGAAGGCATGCTCGACCCCAAGGAGCAGAACTCGGCGGTGATGGATCTGATCTCCACGGTGGAAACCGAGAAGATCAAGCTGCAGCAGCAATACGACACCAATCGCCGCTACGTTCGAGTCGACGCCCCGCAGATGCACAATCTCCAGACCAAACTGGACGCCGCGCAAAAGCAGCTCGACGCGCTGAAGGCGCAGGTGACGCGCAGCCCGACCGCGAAGAACGACGGCAAGAACGTCCTCTCCGGCTCGACCTCGAAACTGGATTACGCCAAACTCGAGGACACGATCGCCGAGAAGATCTACGCCGGATCGATGGCCGCCTTGGAGCAGGCGAAGCTCCTCGCCGAGGCCAAGCTCCTCTACCTCAACACCTTCGTCCGCCCGGTTGAGGCGCAGCAGTCGGAATATCCCAAGCGCGGCACGGACATGCTGCTCTTCGCGCTTGCCGCTTTCGGGATCTGGCTCGCGACCTTGTTCGGCATCTCGCTCGCGCGTCATCAGCTCGCCTGATGCCGCCCACTACACTCCGCGCCTGACGCTTAATGCTTTTCAACGTCGATCAGGACGAGGGACACAAGATCGTCGCCTATGTCGTGCCGGACGCCGGCGGCACCACGCCGTCCGTCGTCGTACGCACCGGCGGCAAGGAGTTGCTCCGGCTCGAGGCCAACAATACGCTGCAGGCGCTGGTGGATGCCGGACGCCACTCGACGGGGCGCTGCGGCTTCATCATCGATGAAGAGATGGTGCCCGGCCTCGCGGGTTACGCCGATCTCGAGGTCGTCGAGGCCACGCACGACGTCCTGGTCTACCGACGGCGTCCACCCGAGGCGGCGGACATGCGAATCTTCCGTTTCGAGACCCATCTTCTGCCGCTTTGGCGCGTCGACGAGGCCATCAAAAGTCGTTTTCAATTCTGGTACAAAGGCATCGACCGTTTCGGCCGCGAGACCGCCAACCAGGTCTTCAACATCAACAATGCCGCCTCGACCTACATCAGCGGTCGCCTGCTGTACAAGAACTACGAGTTCTACCTGACTAAGGACATCAAGACGGTCGGTATCCTGCGCGATCCGTATTGCGAGCTGGCCGAGCGGCTCATCCTGCTGAAGAACATCGGCTCGCGGGCCGAGGAAATCCTGGGCGATCGAGACGCTATGATCTTCGGCCCCGTCATCGAGTCGCTCGCCGAATGGGAGACGTTCGACGATAGCTTCTGCAAGCGCTACTTCCGTCGCGCGCGACCAGAGGTGGGGACGATCCTGTCGAACCCGCTGGTGCGCCAACTCACCGGCGCGACGCCGGACGACATGCCCAACCAGGCGGCGGTGGCGACGGCCCTCGACAG
>CAXTQM010000372.1:0-2856 GCA_964246205.1 uncultured Beijerinckiaceae bacterium
GTTCTTGTAGAGCGGCACGGCGATGGCGCGGGCGAGCAGCTGCAGCGGCACGGCGCCGGCCTCGCCGTAGATCGGATCGCCGAGGACCGGCCAGCCCTGCGCGGCGCAATGCACCCGGAGCTGGTGCGTGCGACCTGTCAGCGGCTCAAGCGCCAGCGCGGCGCGCCCGCCGCCGCGCGCCATCACCCGCCAGCGCGTGCGCGAGGGCTGCCCGGCGGGATCGACCTTCATCCACCAGCCGCGCTCGGCGTCGCGGCGGCCCAGCGGCAGGTCGATCAGCCCTTCGTCCGCGTCAGGGCCACCCTCGACCACCGCCCAGTAGGTTTTGGCGATTTTGCCCTGCTTGAACAGCAGGCCGAGCTTCTCCAGCGCCTTGCGATGGCGCCCCAGCACCAGGCATCCCGCGGTATCGCGATCGAGCCGATGCGCCAGCGCCGGGTCCCGCGGCAGGCCGAAGCGCAGCGCGGCGAAGCCGTCCTCCAGGCTGCCGCCGCCTTTCGGCCCGCGGTGCACGGCGATGCCGGCGGGCTTGTCGAGCACCAGCATGAGGGCGTCGCGGTAGAGCAGGCGCGCCTCGAGATCGAGCGCTCCGCCCCCGTTCAGGGTTTCTCCATCACGCTCCGCCAGCATTGCAGCTCGCACCTTCGCCTCGGCTTCGGTTTGCCTTATAGAGGAGCGCGAACGGAGTCCGATGTTGGGTTACCTGCCACCACTGGGTCGCGGCGCGCTGGTCGCCTGCGCGTTGGCGTTGCTACTCGCCGGCTGCGGCCGCAAGGGCCCGCTTGAGCCTCCGCCGGCGGCACCGCAGGCCAACGCCCCTAATCCGATCGGCCCGGGCGAGCGCTCGCTCGTCGGCAATTCGACCAACCTGTCGGAGGGCGGCTTCCAGGACGCCAACGGCGATCCCGGCCTGATCCAGTCCCCGAACTACGTCTACGAGCGTTCGGCCATCGCCAAGCTGAACGCGGCAACCACCGCACCGGCGCCGCGCCCGATCAACGCCCCGCCCTTGGCGACGCCCAACACTTTCCTCCTCGACCCGCTGGTCAAGTAGCCGGCCATGCACCATTTCGCCCTGCGCGACGGCGTGCTCCACGCCGAGGACATCGACCTCTGCGCCCTCGCCGACGCCGTCGGCACACCGTTCTATTGCTATTCGACCGCCACCATCGTCCGGCACTACCGGGTGTTCCGCGACGCATTCGCCGGGCTCGACGCGCTGGTCTGCTACGCCGTCAAAGCCAATTCCAACCAGGCCGTGTTGGCGACGCTGGCGCGCGAGGGCGCCGGCACCGATGTGGTCTCGGAAGGCGAGCTACGCCGCGCGCTGGCCGCCGGCGTACCCGGCAGCCGCATCACCTTCTCCGGCGTGGGCAAGACCGAGCACGAGATGGCGGCGGCGTTGGAGGCCGGCATCCTCTGCTTCAACGTCGAGTCCGAGCCGGAGCTGGCGACCCTCTCGCGCATCGCCAGCGACAAAGGTGTCACCGCACCGGTGGCCTTGCGGGTGAACCCCGACGTCGATGCGCTGACACACGCCAAGATCGCCACCGGCAAAGCCGAGAACAAGTTCGGCATCCCGATCGAGCGCGCCCGCGCCGTCTACCGCGACGCCGCGGCGCTGCCGGGCCTCGCCGTCACCGGCGTCGACATGCACATCGGCTCGCAGATCACCGATCTCGCGCCCTTCGACGCGGCCTTCGCAATCCTCGCCGGCTTCCTCGACGAACTCGCCGCCGACGGCCATGCCATCCACCACGTCGACCTAGGCGGTGGCCTCGGCATTCCTTACAGAGCGCACGAGGATCCGGAGAGCTACCATCCCGACCGCTACGCTGAGGTCGTGCGCCGGCATCTCGGCCGCTTCCCGTGCCGGCTGGTGTTCGAGCCGGGCCGCCTCATTGTCGGCAACGCCGGGGTTCTGGTCACCGAGGTCGTCCTGGTCAAGCAAGGCGAAGCCAAATGCTTCGTGGTGGTCGACGCGGCGATGAACGACCTTATCCGCCCGACGCTCTACGAGGCGCACCACGAGATCGAGCCGCTGCGCGCTCCGCCGGCGGGGCGCGAGTCTGTCGAGGCCGACATCGTCGGCCCGGTCTGCGAGACCGGCGATTACCTGGCCCTGGCGCGCACCATGCCTCGGCCGGAGCCGGGCGAGCGTCTCGCGGTGATGTCGGCCGGCGCCTACGGCGCGGTGCAGAGCGGCACCTACAATACGCGCCTGCTGGTGCCGGAGGTGCTGGTCGACGGCGCGCGATGGAGCGTCGTGAGGCCGCGCCCCTCTTACGACGACCTTATCGGGCTCGACAAACTTCCGGCTTGGTTGCGATAACAGATGGCGTTCGACCGCCATCGAGCGGGCGCGCAGGAGCCTTCTTGCCCGAGCCGAAATCCACCAAGCCGCCGCTGAGCGCGATCGAGCGACGCCTCGCGAAGCTCGTCGCCTCGGCGCGCGGCCTCGACCTGTGGGAGCGGCTGTGGCGCGGGTCGATCCCGCCGCTGGTGCTCGTCGGCGTGTTCCTCGCCGTCTCCTGGCTCGGCGTCTGGCTGGCCGTGCCGCATTGGGCGCGCGCGGCGGGGCTCGTGTTCTTCGCGGTGGCGCTCGGCTCCTCCAGTTTCGGCCTTTGGCGCCTGCGGCCTCTCAGCCGTGCCGATGCGTTGCGCCGTGTCGATCGTGCCTCTGGCGCGGTGCACCGTCCCGCTTCGGCACTCGACGACCGTCTCTCCGCCGCCGGGCGCGATCCCGGCACGGAGGCCTTGGGGGCGCTGCACCGGCGCCGCGCCGAGGCCGAGGCCGCGCGGCTCACCGCCGGACGGCCGTCGCCGCGGGCCGTGGAGCTCGACCGCTATGCCTTG
>CAXTQM010000373.1:0-2855 GCA_964246205.1 uncultured Beijerinckiaceae bacterium
CATTGTGGCTGAAGCAGGTCGACGCGCTGAGCCAACTTCGCGCGGACTACGAGACTTACGCCGCTCATGGCGACGACGCAGTCCTCGTCGCGGTCGCCAAGCGCGAACTGCCGAAGGTCGAGCAGCGACTCTTGGCACTCAGCAAAATCTGATCGATTTTTGATAACTATCGTTAGGGCCGGTGCTTGACGGCGCCGGCTTTTTTTATATGCAGACAACAAAATCGTACAGCGCTTGCCAGGCGCGGCGTCATTAGCTGTAAGCAGGCGCGCCTGGATGATGCCGTAGGGAAGGGTATGCACCCGCACCTTGCGGGCGCTGCCACGAGACCCTTTATGGCAGGAGAAGCTTCCTGCCGCTGCTCGGGTCGCTCCAAGGTTCTCGATGCGCACCGATCAAGCCCAACCTGTCCGCCTCGCCGACTATCGCGTGCCGGATCATCTCATCGACAAGGTTCACCTCGACGTGCGGCTGGACCGGCACGAAACCCGGGTGCGGTCGACGCTTGAGATGCGTCCAAATCCCGAGGGCCGGCTGGGCGTTCCGCTGGTGCTCGACGGCGACGGCTTGGTGCTGGTGCGAGCCTGCCTCGACGGGCAGCCGGTCGGTTCCGAAGCGCATCTCGCGACGCCCGACCAGTTCACGTTGTTTGCGCCGCCGAAGAGCGCCTTCGTGCTGGAGATTGAGACGGTGCTCGATCCCTCCGCTAACCTCGAGTTGATGGGCCTGTACCGCTCGGGCAGCGCCTATTGCACGCAATGCGAAGCCGAGGGCTTCCGCCGCATCACCTACTTCCTCGATCGGCCCGACGTGCTGGCCGTCTACACCGTGCGCATCGAGGCCGAGCGTGCCGAAGCACCGGTGCTGCTCTCCAACGGCAATCCGGTCGAAGCCGGCGCCGTCGAGAACGGCGGCCGACACTTCGCCGTCTGGCACGATCCTCATCCCAAGCCCTGTTACCTGTTCGCGCTTGTCGGCGGCGATCTCGCCGCTGTCGAGGACGCGTTCCGCACCGCCTCCGGGCGCGAGGTCAGGCTCGCCATCTACGTCGAGCCTGGCAAGCAAGACCTCGCCGGCTACGCGATGGACGCGTTGAAGCGTTCGATGCGCTGGGACGAGGAGGTGTTCGGCCGCGAATACGACCTCGACGTCTTCAACATCGTCGCCGTGTCCGATTTCAACATGGGCGCGATGGAGAACAAGGGGCTCAACGTTTTCAACGATAAATACGTGCTGGCCTCGCCCGCGACTGCCACCGACGCCGACTACGCCGGCATCGAGACGGTCATCGCCCACGAGTACTTCCACAACTGGACCGGCAACCGCATCACCTGCCGCGACTGGTTCCAGCTCTGCCTCAAGGAGGGGCTGACGGTCTTCCGCGACCACGAATTTTCGGCCGACATGCGCTCGCGCCCGGTGCGCCGCATCGCCGACGTCAGGGCGCTGCGCGCAAGCCAGTTCCCGGAGGATGCCGGCCCGCTCGCGCACAACGTCCGCCCCAACGTGTACCGTGAGATCAATAACTTCTACACGGCCACGATCTACGAGAAGGGTGCGGAGGTCATCCGCATGCTCAAGGTGCTGATTGGTGAAGACGCCTTCCGGCGCGGCATGGACCTCTATTTCGAGCGCTGCGACGGCACGGCCACGACGATCGAGGTTTTCCTGCAGTGCTTCGCCGTGGCCTCGGGCCGCGATTTGACGCAGTTCGCGCGCTGGTACCACCAGTCCGGCACTCCCGAGATAAAGGTTGCCAGCCGCTACGACGAGGGCGCCGGCACGCTGGAGGTCGAGCTGGCGCAGTCCTGTCCGCCGACGCCCGGGCAGCAGCACAAGGATCCTTTCGTCGTGCCGATCGCCTGGGGTCTCGTCGCCGGGAACGGCGGGGCGGTGGAGGCCACCAGCGCCGATCTCGCCGCAGAGGAGCGCGAGCGAGGCCTCATCGTGCTTGCCGAGCCGAAGCGCAAACTGGTATTTCACAACCTGCCCGAGCGGCCCGTGCTGTCCCTGTTGCGCGGCTTCTCGGCGCCCGTGCGCCTCGACATCGACGTCGACGAGGCCGACCTCGTCACACTCGCCGCTCACGACAGCGACAGCTTCAACCGATGGCAGGCCTCGCAGACGCTCGCCATTCGCCTACTAGTGCGCTCCACCGCGGCGGTGCACTCCGGCGAGGCGCCTCTTTTCGAGCCGGCCTTTGCCGAGGCGCTGCGCTGCATGCTAAAGGCGGCGGCTGCCGATCATGCCTTTGCCGCGCAGGGATTGGCGCTGCCGGGCGAGGCCGACCTTGCTCGCGAGATTGGTCGCGACGTCGATCCCGATGCCATCCACGCCGCGCGCGAGGCGCTGCGTGCCGAACTCGGCCTGATGCTCGCGCCGGAACTGTTTGGGCTTTTCGATTCCCTCGCCGACGACGATGCCTATTCGCCGGCGGCACCCGCCGCCGGGCGGCGTGCGCTGCGCAACACCGCGCTCGACCTCTTCACCGCGGGCGATCGGCTCGCTGGCGTCGAACTGGCGCGCGCGCAATTCGCTGCCTGCAGCAATATGACCGACACGATGGCGGCGTTGGGCGTGCTGGCGAGGGTGCCCGGCGCGGCGCGCGACGAGGCGCTGGCTGCCTTCTACGATCGCTTCGCAGCCGACCCTCTGGTGATCGACAAATGGTTCGCGCTCCAGGCGGTGCAGCCCGAGGGTGACACGCTCGGCACCGTTCGCGCGCTGATGAACCATCCCGCCTTCTCGATCCGCAACCCCAACCGGGTGCGCTCGCTGATCGGCAGCTTCGCCAACGCCAACCCGACCTGCTTCAACGCCGCCGACGGGAGCGGCTTCGATTTCATCGCCGACAT
>CAXTQM010000374.1:0-2841 GCA_964246205.1 uncultured Beijerinckiaceae bacterium
GGGGCTCGACGAGCGGCACTTCCTGCAGCGCTTCACGCCGCGGCGCGCGCGCAGGCATTGGGCACGGGCGACCACGCGCCGATTCGATGGATCGACGCCGACGCTTCGACCCACGCCTTCGCGCCGGAGTTCGACCTCGTGGCCTCGCGCTTCGGCGTGATGTTCTTCGACAATCCGGCCGGCGCCTTCGCCAACCTGCGGCGGGCGCTGAAGCCCGGTGGCCGCCTTGCCTTCGTCGCCTGGCGCGGGCGCGCCGAGGTGGAATGGATGCAGAAGCCGCTGGAATGGCTGGCGCCGCTCCTGCCTGTGCCGGAGTTCTCCGACGGCGCGATCGGGCCCTTCGGCCTCGCCGACGGAGAGGAGACGCGCGCCATCCTGGAGCGCGCCGGCTTCGCGCAGGTCACGGCGGACAGGCTCGATCGCGCCATCGTCATCGGCGGCGATCTCGACGAAGCCGTCGCCATGCTGAGCGAAACCGGCCCGGCCGCGGCCTCGATCCGCGACGCCGAGCCGAAGACTCGCCAGGACGCCGAGCGCCTGCTGCGCGAGCGCCTCTCGTCGCATATCGGCAACGACGGCGCGGTGCGGCTCGGCGCCGCCTGCTGGATCTATCGAGCGCGGGCCTGAAAGCCTCTTCTCGAGAGGGCGGTCAGCCCGGGAAGCACGGGTGCCGGCCCGCCGCCGCCAGCATCAGCATCGCGGCGCGGTGTCGTTCGGGTGGAGCGTCACGCCGTGACGAGTTGCAGTATGCGCAGGCCATGGCGAGGTTGGCGGGGGCATCATCGCCCCCGTCGGCGCGGCGCCGCAGGTGCTCAAGGCTCGCCATGCGGTAGCCGAAGGCGAGCTGGCAGGCCATCGAGCGCGCCGCCGGCATGTCCCAGCGCGCTCGCAGCCGCGACTCGTCGCGGCGTTGCCGCGGCAGCCAGGTCTCGGAGCCGCAATAGCAGCAGCGGTCGCGCTGCGCCGCGGACAGCCACGTCAGCGCATCCGGTGGCGGAGTGGTCTGCGCCGTCAGGGGCGAACGGCCACGTTTGCCGCGAAACGCGCGGCGACCTGCTCCGTCGCTCGGATCGTCACAACGCGCGATCCATGCGCGCGCCTGGCTGGCCCGGCACATCGACCGTAAGCGCGAACAGCGAGCCGGAGCGCGGGTCGTCCTCGTTGCTCGCCGGCATCGTGGTCACATAAAGCGTGCGCAGGTCGGCGCCGCCGAAGGCGCAGCTCGTCGGGTTGCGCACCGGCACCGGGAGCTGTGCCTCCCGCGTGCCGTCGGGCGCGTAGACGTCCAGCCGCGCGCCGCGCCAGATCGCGACGATGACCCGGCCGGCCGAATCCACCGCCAGCCCGTCGGGCACGCCCTCCTCGCGCGGCACCTCGGCGAAGGCGCGCCGGTTGGCGATCACCCCCGTGGCGAGGTCGTAATCGAAGGCCCAGACGGTCCCCACGTGGGTGTCGGAGAAGTACATCGTGTCGCCCGACGGGCTCCATCCCAGGCCGTTCGACAGCGATACGCGCGAGATGACCTCCTCCAGCGTGCCGCCGCGCCAGCGATAGAGCGCACCGGTGGGCTCGCGGTCGCGAGTGGCCTCGATGTGCATGGTGCCAGCCCAGAGCCGCCCGGCGGGATCGCACTTGCCGTCGTTGAAGCGGTTGGCCCCATGCATCGCCGGGCGCGCCAGAAGGATCTCACCGGGGTCGCCGAAGACGAATTCGTGGATGCCGCCGCCGATGCCGGCGACGAGGCGACCCTCGTCGGCCAACACGCAGAAGCCGACGGCGTCGTGGAGTGGGTGCGTGGCGACGGCTCCCGTGGCCGGCGCGTGGCGATGGATGGCGTGGCCGTGGATGTCGACCCAGTACAGCCAGCCGCCCTGCGCATCCCACAACGGACCCTCGGCGAGTTTCGAGCGGGGCAGATGGTCGAGCAGACGCATGGCGGCTCCAGCTTGGGTCGGGCGGCACCTTAGCCATCGATGCAGCGCCGTGGCGAGTTGACGCTCGTTGGAGCCGCGCCTAACCCGGCCGGATGCACGCCACCGCCGACCTCGTCGACGCCCACGAGGCGATCCTGCAGAGCTGCACCCTGCCGTTCCGGGGGTACGGCGGCCGCGCGCGTTACGGCGGCCCGGTGCGCACGTTGCGCACCTTCGAGGACAACGCACTCCTGAAGCAGCTGGTCTCGGCACCGGGCGAAGGCGCCGTGCTGGTGGTCGACGGTGGCGGCTCCCTGCGCGCCGCGCTGGTCGGCGACGTCATCGCCGGGCTGGCGCTCGCCAACGGCTGGGCCGGGCTGGTGCTGTGGGGCGCGGTGCGCGACACGGTCGCGTTGGCCGGCCTCGACCTCGGCATCCTCGCGCTTGGCTCCAACCCGTGGAAGAGCGGCAAGACCGGAGCCGGACATGTCGACGGACCGGTGAGCTTCGGCGGCGCAATCTTCCGCCCCGGCGACTGGGTCTACGCCGACGAGGACGGTCTGGTGGTCAGCCCGAAGGCTTTGTAGCCTTCTTCGCGTCGCGCCGGCAGCGCTCCGAGCAGTAGCGCACCTCGTCCCAGTTCTTCTCCCACTTCTTGCGCCAGGTGAACGGCCGCCCGCACACCTGGCAAACTTTGGTCGGCAGGTCGGCCTTCTTGGGGGCGCGGGTCACGCGCCGCGTCCATGGGCGGCCGACACGTCGCGAACGACGTCGATCAGCCTGTCCAGGTCTTCGTCGGAGATGGTCAACGCCGGCGTCAGGTACGCGATCGTGCGGAACGGGCGCACCCACACGCCGGCGGCGACGAAGCTCGCCTTGAGCGCGTCGAGGTCGGCGATGGCCTCGTACTCGACCACGCCGATCGCGC
>CAXTQM010000375.1:0-2838 GCA_964246205.1 uncultured Beijerinckiaceae bacterium
GTCGGCGCCTGGTGGTGGAGCGGCGTCGGCGGCACCAATGTCTGGGTCGATCCGGCGCAGGGATTGTTCGCCATCCTGATGATGCAGACCTCGTCCGCCGAGCAGCGCCAGCATTACCGCACCCTGGCGCGCACGATGGTCTATGCCGCGCTGAACGCTTGAGATTGCACCCGCGATTGCCAGCGGCAGCGGCGCGCACTAGCTTTGGCAATCGGAGGAGCCCTGTTCAACGAGGGCGGCGGACGCATAAGCGGGCTCCTTCCTCTGAGCCGGCCCCGTCGACGAATTCAGCCTGCTGCTCGCCCCCGCCGTCGACGGGCGAGTGGGCACGCCGGTTTGTTTCGATCACGAGGGCGCCGCCGACGATGCCTTCGCGAACTCGCGGAAGCTGACCCTCACGAGCAGCGAAGCGGTGAACGGCTGCATGGTTTGGCTGAGTTTGGAGGCAGCTCGCGCGGCCTGATCTTGCCGGACCGAAGCAGGCCAGCTAAGCCGCGCGAATTCTCCGGCGCGAAGGATTTTGCCAAAGGTGCGCGCCGTAGCTCTTATCACCGGCGCCTCGACTGGCATCGGCGCCGATCTCGCCCGCGTCTTCGCCCGCAACGGCCACGACCTCGCGCTGACCGCCCGCTCCGCCGACAAGCTGGCGGCGCTGGCGTCCGAGCTCGTCGCCGCGGGCCGGCCGCGTCCAATCGTAATTCCCTGCGACCTCGCCGCACCGCACGCCGCCGACGACATCGCCGACGCCCTCGCCGAGGCCGGCGCCCGCGTGGCCTTCCTGATCAACAACGCCGGCTACGGGCTGTGCGGGCCGGTGTCGGCCACCGACGTGCGCGACCAGCTCGGCATCGTCGACGTCAACGTGCGCGCGCTGCTCGACCTCACGCTGCGCTTCCTGCCCGACCTCAAGGCGGCGCACGGCAAAATTCTCAACGTCGCCTCGATGGCGAGCTACATGCCGGGGCCTGGCATGGCGGTCTATTACGCCAGCAAGCATTTCGTCAGTGCGTTCTCCCGCGCGCTGTCGCAGGAGCTGAAGGGCTCCGGCGTCACCGTGACCTTGCTCAACCCCGGCATGACGCGGACCGGGTTCCAGGCCCGCGCCGGCATGGGCAAGGCCTCGGGCGGGTTGAACAAGGTGCCCGGCGCCAGCGCCATGTCGGTCGCCGAGGTCGGCTACGGCGCGCTGATGGCCGGGCGCCGCGTCGTCGTGCCGGGTCTTGGCAACAAGGTCGGCGCCGCGATCCTGCCCTTCGTGCCGGACGCGCTGTTGCTGCCCTTCATCCACCGGTTCCAGAGCGCCAGGCGCTAGCCGCTACAGCCGCGGGACGCCGAGGCGCCAGCGGCGTATCTCGTTGCGGCTCAGGATCTTTAGCTGATCGGACGGCACGTGCTCGGCCGCATCGATCAGGCCGGGGCTCACTCCCATCTCGCTGGAGTAATCCTCGAGGAAGCTGCGCATGTTGCCGTTGTCGAAGCGGCGGTGTCGCAGGATCGCGTTGCCGGCGGCGTCGAGGCTGTCCTCGTAGACGAACATGCGGTGGATGCCGATCTGGCTCGCCGCCGGGATCACCCGCTTCTTGGCGCCCATCAGCGCGTAGACGCAGGCCGAGAAGCATTGGGCGTTGGTCATGACAGAGCCGCCCCTGCCGTCGGGATAGACGCGAGCGACGACTGCCGCCGCGCCGATCTTGCGCAGCAAGGTGCCGAACTCCATCGAAGCGACGACGCGGCCGCCCGGCGAGTCCAGGAACACCACGGCATGCAGGTCGCCGCTGCTGTGGGTCTCGACGAAATCAAGGAAGCGGCCGGGCGTCGCCTGGGTGATCTGCCCGGTGGCGGCGATCACGATCGGGCACTCGCCGCCGCAGGACCGCGCATCGCCCAGCCGGACGGCATGGAACGTCATCTCGGCCTCCGCGCAGGCGGCCGGAGCGAAAACCGCGGCATGAACAGCCGCGAGCAGAGCGACGACGGGCAGGCGGCGCAGGCGCATGGGTCTCTCGAAATTCAGGCCGAACAATAGGCCTTGAGGCGGGTCGTGCAAGCGTGGCGCCCTCGCTAGGTTTATCGCTCTTCGCAAGGCGATCGTGCCTACGACCATTCGGCCAGCGTCTCACTCCGTCCCGGTTCATCGCAGCTCGGCAGACAGCCCCATCCCACTAAATTGGCCGACTTTCATCGGGCTGCCGCCACAAATCTGCGCAAGCGTGTGCTTGCGTGCCCTTCGTCGCACGCCGTGCCCAAACTAGGCCGCATCTCGCAACGTAAGCCTTAATGATGATCGATGTGCTTGATTCGCTTTCCGTCGCCGGTCGCGTTGGCTCTTGCGCGCCCATCTGCGGAGTTCGAGAGGCGGGGCGGCGATGACGACTGGCCTTGTGGAAGCGTCCGACCCGCTCGTTGTTTCGCCTGAGAGCGTCCGGCGCACCCTTGCCATCGCACGACGCGCGCTTCGCGCGGCCGAGGCATTCCTGTTTTTACCCGATCAGGCTTCGACAGGGGCCGATGCGCACGGCGAACTCCTTTCGGCCGACATCATAGGCGGTGGTTCCCTGGCTCGCCTCGTGGTGCGCGACGAGCCGGGCCGGGAATGGTCGGAAGACGACAGGGCTATCCTCCGCGACCTGGCCGAGGCTCTCGGCGAGCAGATCCGCTTGTCGGAGCGCGTCGCCCATTTGGAGGCTCGGCCGTCGCTCGCCGCGAGCCAAATGCCGTCCCCGGCCGAAGCGCCGATTGCGAACGATGCAGCGCCGCAAGTGGCGGTCGACGGCGAGCACCCTGATCCCGCCTCGCTGCGCATTCTGCTCGCCGACGACCTCGACCTCAACCGCAAGC
>CAXTQM010000376.1:0-2835 GCA_964246205.1 uncultured Beijerinckiaceae bacterium
TGATCGCGTCGGGTGCGCTGTCGAAGCGGCCACCCCACATCTTGTTGCTCATCGGGACCCAGACATCGGTGAAGGGAAAGCCAGAATGACGGCGACGCCGGACGCCCCGCAGCATGAGGACCGGACGAAGCGCGGGCGGCTCGTGACGCCGTCGATCGCGGCGCTCGCGGGTCTCGTCGCCGTCCTGGGCGTCGGCGGTGTATACGAGATGACCCGCGCGGGCGGCAAGCCGATGGCCCACAGCGGCGCCTGCGCTCGCTCGCTCGACGCGGCTCAGGCGATCGACCCGCTCGTCAAGGGCGAGGTCGCGGCGCTGATCCCGGCGCGCGCGCCGCGCGATCTGTCCGCCATCGCCTTCGACGATGTCGACGGCCACAAGACCAGCGTCGGCGCCTTCGCCGGCCGCACCGTTCTCCTGAATCTGTGGGCGACCTGGTGCGTGCCGTGCCGCGCCGAGATGCCGTCGCTGGACAGGCTCGAGGCCAAGCTCGGCTCAAAGCGCTTCGGCGTGGTGCCGGTGGACGTCGACCAGCTGCGGCTGGAGAAGGCGCGCTCCTTCTTCAAGGACACCGGCGTGACAAGCCTTCCGTTCTACTCCGACAACAGCGCCGACATCCTGCGCGCGCTCGCCAGCGCCGGCCTGCCGACGACAGTGCTGATCGGCACCGACGGCTGCGAGATCGCCACCATGGCCGGCCCGGCGAAGTGGGACTCGCCCGAGGCGGCGGCGCTGATCGAGCGCGCTACCGAAGTGCCGTCAACCCAGAGCTGACCCCCTCGGGGGTTACGGCTCGACGTGTTGGCGCCGTGCCAAGCGTCGACGGCCTGGCCTTAGTCGAACACCTGCAGCGGCGCCGGCATGGCGAGGCCCGGCGGGATCGGGAACAGGGTGGTCTCGAGACGGCGGACCATCTCGGGGTCGGCTTTCGCCTCTTGGGAGTGCAGGATCGCCGCCAGCCCGATGGCGCCGACGAGGCGGTTCAGCGAGGGCGGCCCGGTCAGCACCTTGTAGGGTTCGCCGGCGTCGAGCACGAAGCGCGTTCCCTTGGGCAGCGCGTCGCGGAGCGGCCCGTGCAGAGCACCGACGTCCGACACCACGACCACCGCCGGCTTGAGCGCCACCACCGCGGCGATCTCCAAGCGGTGAAAGGTGCCGCCGCCGCCGGTCACCACGTTGCGCCCGCCAGCGAGGCGGATCGGCTCGTCGAACGAGGTTCCCGCGCGCACTGCGGTCAGCCCGTCGGCACCGCGCGCGACGTAGACGGCGACGCGCTGGTCGTCGGGCAGCGCGGCGAGCGGCTTCAGCTTGTCGAGCACCTCCTGCGCCGCCTCGGCCACCTCCGCGCCGCGCCCCTGCACGCCCAGCGGCTCGGCCAAGGCGCGCACCGCGGCAGGTATGTCATCGAGATCACCGGAGAACAGCACCGCCGGCACCTTCAGCTCGGACGCGATCTTCTCGCTCGCCGCCGCGTAGCGCGGCGACAAACTGCCGTAGTCGACCACCAGGCCGGGCTTCAGCGCCGCGACGGCTGCGACATCGCCCGGCGCGTCGCTGCGTGTCAGCAAGGCGATCTGCGGCAGTCCCACGATGGCGGGGTCGACATAGATGGCGTGCTCGGGCGGCAGGCCTTCCACCAGAGCGCCGAGTTTGGCCGGCGCGATCGCCTGCAGCAGGATCTGGGCCGGCGCGCCGGCCGGGATCACGACTGCGACAGGCGCGGCGATCTGCTGCGTACGGCCGGTCGCATCGGTGAGAGGCTCCGCCCGCGCCGACGCGAGGACCGTGAGGAAAGCCATCGACGCGGCCGCGGCAAACGCGAGACCTCGCCGAGATGCGGCGCAACCCGCGGCTTGCCTGTGCACTATCGCGCTGTCATCCCATCGTGATGCGAAGGGCCTACGCTTTGTCATGATGCTGCCGACCTTCCTGTGCGCGCTCGCCGCGTTCTTCATCGCGGTGCATCTCGCCACGCTCGCCATTGCCTATCTCCGCTGCCGCCCATCCCGCCCGAGCCGTCCGGCGGCCAATCTGCCGCCGGTGACAATGGTGCGCCCGCTCTGCGGCATCGAGAGCTTCTCGCGACAGACCATCCATGCCGCCTTCGCGCTGGATTATCCACATTTCGAGATCCTATTCTGCGTCGCACGAGCCAACGATCCCGTGATCCCGCTTGTCGTGTCCGAAATCGCCGCGCATCCCGACGTGGCGGCGCGCCTCCTCGTCGGCGACGATCCCATCAGCATGAACCCCAAGCTGAACAACATGGTGAAAGGCTGGCGTCACGCTGCCTATCCATGGATCGCGTTCATCGACTCCAACGTGCTGATCACGCCGCAGGTCGTGAGCCGCATCGTCGGCACCTGGCGTGACGACACCGGCCTCGTCACCGCACCGCCGGTCGGCGTTCTTCCAGACGGCTTTGGGGCCGTGCTGGAATGCGCCTTCCTCAACACTCACGAGGCGCGCTGGCAGTATGTGATGGACGCATTCGGCGCCGGTTTCGCCCAGGGCAAGACGCTGTTCTACCGCAAGGCCGATCTCGACCGCTCGAACATGCGCGAGCTCGCCGCCGAGCCGGCGGAGGACGCCGCCTCGACCAAGATGGTGCGCGCCATGGGGTTGCGGGTGAGGCTCGCGCCGCCGTCGCCGCAGCCGCGCGGCGTGCGCAGGGTCGGGGACGTCTGGGGTCGACAGTTGCGTTGGGCGCGGCTGCGGCGTGCCACCTTCCCCAACGAGTTCCTGCCGGAAATTCTAGCTGGCGTCGTACCGTCTGTTTTGACCGTGATCGCAGCCTGCGCCGTGCTCGGCGTGCCATTTGGACCCTGGCTCGCGGG
>CAXTQM010000377.1:0-2820 GCA_964246205.1 uncultured Beijerinckiaceae bacterium
GAAGCGGCCCGCGCGCCGATGCTCGTGCTCGGCGGCAGCCGTTGGACGACGGCGAGCTGCGATGCGATCCGCCGCTTCGCCGAGCGCTTCGCACTGCCGGTCGCCACCAGCTTCCGCCGCCTGCCGCTGTTCGACGCGCTGCACGAGAACTACGCCGGCGACCTCGGCATCGGCGCCAACCCGAAGCTGCTGGCGCGGCTGAAGGCGGCCGACCTGCTGCTGGTGCTGGGCGGCCGGCTCGGCGACGTGCCCTCGCAGGGCTACGACCTCCTCGACATCCCGCGCCCGTCCTGCCGCCTGGTGCACGTCCACCCCGAGCCGGGCGAAATCGGCCGGGTCTACGCCGCCGACCTCGCGATCGCCGCCACGCCGATCGGCTCGGCCGAGGCGCTGGAGACGCTGTCACCCGCCGCGCCGCTACCCTGGGCCGGCAGCGCCGCCGCGGCGCATGCCGAATACCTCGCGTGGTCGGAAGATGCGACGCCGCAGCCCGGCGTCAATCTCGGCGAGATCGTCGTATGGCTGCGCGAGCACCTGCCTCCAGAGGCGGTGATCTGCAACGGCGCCGGCAATTTCGCCGCCTGGGTCGGCCGCTTCTTCCGCTTCCGCCGCCTCGGGCACCATGCCGCGCCGATGTCGGGCTCGATGGGCTACGGCGTGCCGGCCGCCGTAGCCATGCAGCTGCTGCACCCCGACGCCCCGGTGGTGTGCTTCACCGGCGACGGCGACTTCCTGATGAACGGGCAGGAGTTCGCCACCGCCGTGCAATACGGCCTGCCGATTGTTGTGATCGTCTGCGACAACGGGCTCTACGGCACGATCCGAATGCATCAGGAGCGCGAATACCCCGGCCGCCCCTCGGCCACGGCGCTGCGCAACCCCGACTTCGCCGCCTATGCCCGCTCCTTCGGCGGCTTCGGCGCCACGGTAGACGCCACGGCCGACTTTTCCGCCGCCTACGAGGCGGCGCGCACGAGCGGTCTGCCGGCGATCCTGCACCTCAAGATCGACCCCGACGCCATCCTGCCCGGCACCACGCTCGGCGCCATCCGGCGCGCGGCGGAGGCCAGCGCGGGCGGGTAATCCTTGGCGCGAGCAATGTTTTTGCGTATGCCGTGTAGACCGTGGTGCCCGCGTCAGGAGATCGCCTTGGCGATTTTGTTGACGGCGTAGGGCGCAAACAGGGTTGAGCCCGAAACGAGGAAGTATATGATCGGTTTCAAATCATCCTGCTTCGGGGCCTTGCTGGTCGAGGCGTAGTCGTAAAGGACGACGAGGCCGAAACCTACGTACATCATCAGGATCGCCACTAGACCGAACATGGCGATGAAGCGGCTGGTGCTCGCTACCATCTTCTCGATCTTCGGCGGTGAACCGCCGGCGGGAGTGTCGACGAGATCGGCCTTCGTCGCCGTGAGTTCGACAGGCTCGGAGAGCGCCTCCGTCAGCGACCAATTGTTGGAGAGCAGCGATCTTCGGAGCGTCAGCAGGCTGAACGCCGTGGCGCCGAAAACCGCGACGACGACGATCCAGGCGAACGTGCCGCGGTTCTCCGGTGACGTCGTCGGCCTTCCGTCGGAATTCAGCGCGACAACCGTTGCCGGAACCGTGCCCTGCGCCGCGGTCGCAGGCTTCGGAGCGTCGGCTGTCTGCGCCTGAGCTGGGACACCGGCGCAACAAAGCAGCAAGACAAAAGGAACGGCCTTAAGTGAAGAGAGCATCGCATCATCGCAGACACAGGCCGAGGCTGACAGTCTAAGGAGGACAGTTGCTCGATAGCAACGGGTACAGGCTCATCAATTCGTCGTAACGGCAACGCGACTCCGCCGCTGTTTGCCCTGCGACGAAGGCTATCGCTCCTATCGCATTCTCGAGCCGCGAACACATCGCGACGAGCTGCATCGGCGAACGGCCACTTCGTTTCAGCCCTTGTCGCGGTACGCACCGGTGGCCGGGGTTTTTGTCGACTTGCGTCGACTTCGGTCGTCTCGAATGTCGACGTTCCCTGACTTCCGTCGCCAGAAATGTCAGGGCATTTCGGGCCGGTCGGCGCGTCGGCCGCGTGGCTCTGGAGATTGGACACGGGCGACGTAGTCGGGTTACCTTACCTAAAGCGGGTCGCGTCTTCGGTCAACCGGCCGGCGATGAACGGCGAGTGAGAATTCGCGGCCAGCAGCGTAGGGTTGGCAGCACGACCGCGTTTCAGCACCGGGGTTGGCCACGACGGCGGAGCATGTGGCGGAGGCGAGCGATGACGACCTCGTCGGGCGGGCGGCGCGCGGCGACAAGGCGGCGTTCGGCCTGTTGGTGGCGCGCCACCAGCGCCGGCTGATGGCGGTGGCGATGCGCTCGGTGGGCAGCCGGGCGGCGGCGGAGGATGTGGTGCAAGAGGTGTTCACCCGGGCCTGGATCAAGGCGCCCGACTGGCAGACCCGGCAGGGCGGCGGCGGCGCGAGCTACGCGGCGTGGCTGTCGCGCGTGGCGGTCAACCTGTGCATCGACGGCGCCCGCCGCCAGCGCACCATCCCGCTGGACGACGTGCCCGACGCGCCGGATACGGCGGCCAATGCCGACGAGATCCTGCTGGCCCAGGAGCGGGCGTCGCGGGTGCGGGCGGCGATCGCCGCGCTGCCCGAGCGCCAGCGCCGGGCGATCAGCCTCGCCTACGACGCCGAACTCTCCAATGCCGAGGGCGCCTCGGCGATGGAGACGTCGGTCGGCGCCTACGAACTGCTGCTGGTGCGCGCGCGCCGGAGTCTGCGTCTTTCTCTTGCTGACGGGTTGGAGCGTTGGTCATGATGACGCTGCAGACCTTCGAGG
>CAXTQM010000378.1:0-2818 GCA_964246205.1 uncultured Beijerinckiaceae bacterium
GCCGAGCCGTCGGTGATCGGGCCGTCAAGATCGACCGCAGCGGCGCGCCTGGCTTCGCCGTCGGCGAAGCCGAAGGCCATGGCGTCCAGGCTGGCGTAAGTTTCCGGCGCGGTCGACGTCGCTCCGGGCCGTACCGGGACGGGCACGCCCCGCGCCTCCGCCGCGGCGATGCGATCGATGTCGTGGTTCGCCGTCGGGTCGGCGAAGAGGAAGCGCGTCCCGTTGCTCGACGTCGCGATTGCCGTCGGCAGCGCGCCAAAAGCGGCATCGTCGCCGGCGTCGCTGCGCTGGTCGCCACCGGGCTTGCCGGGCGTCGTCGGTTGGGTGGCGGTCGGCGACAGCTTGTCGACATCGACCTTGTCCTTGGCCACGCGCTCGATCTGGCGCCAGCGCTGGACGTTGCGGTTGTGTTCGTCGATCGAGCCGGAGAAGGCGTGTCCACCCGAGCCGTCGGCGACGAAATACAGGTCCGGCGTGCGCGACGGGTTGGCGACAGCCTCGAGCGCCGCACGTCCGGGATTGTCGATTGGCGCCGGCGGCAGCCCATCGATCTGGTAGGTGTTGTAGGCGGTGCGCTTGTCGAGTTCGGACCGCGTGATCGAATGGCCGAGCGTGCCCTGGCCGCCGACGAGACCGTAGACGATCGTCGGGTCTGACTGTAGCCGCATGTGCTTGCGCAGCCGATTGATGAACACCCCGGAAACGCGGGAGCGCTCGTCGGCCTTGCCCGTCTCCTTCTCGACGATGGAGGCCAGCGTGACCATGTCGAAGGGCGCGTGCAGCGGCAGGTCGGGGGCCCGCCGCGCCCAGATCTGCTCCACCAGTTTGCGGTCGGCCTCCTGCATGCGCAGGATCACGGCGGCGCGGGTCTCGCCGCGGAATACCTTGTAGGTGTCGGGCATCAGCGAGCCTTCGCGCGGCACGTCCTTGACCTCGCCGACGAGCAGGTCGCTCTCCCGAAGGCGCTGCACGATCTGCTGACTGGTCAGGCCTTCCGGCACCGAGAATGGATGCAGGTACTGCCGGCCGCTGATCAGCGTGTCGATCACTTCCTGCAGGCTGGCGTGCGCCTTGAAGAGGTACTCGGCGGCCTTGACCTTGCCGCGCCTGCCGGTCGCGGTCAGCACCACGTTGAGCGCCAGCGGGCTGTCGATCACGCCTTCGCTGTCGAGCTTGTCGATGATGTCGGGCAGGTCGGTGTGCGGCGCGATGTAGACGATCTTGTTGGCCGTCAGCGGTCCCGGCTCCTGCAGGCGGGCGCGGCCCCAGGTGAAGGCCGCGAGCGCACCGACCGCGACGATGACGAGGAACGACACGAAGCCGGACAGCGCGGAGAGCGTAGGACGCCGGCGCTTCCTCGGCTTGGGCGGCGGCGGAGGCGGCGCCTCCGGCTGCAGCGCTTCGTTGGGACTTTGCGGCGTCATCCGAGCGATCGATCCATGGAAGGCGCACGACCTCGAGCGTTTCGCCGCGTGGCGCACGGCGATCGAAGAGCGTCCACGGCTAGTTGCTCAATAAGGCAAAAGAGGGAAACGAACCGGCAGACTGAGGCCGCCTCAATGGGCGTGAGTGAAGATCAGACAGGCGTTGGTGCCGCCGAAGCCGAATGAATTGGAGAGCACGTGCTCGACATCGCGCTTACGCGGCTGGTGCGGCACCAGATCAATGCGGGCGAAGTCGGGCGGGTTGTCGAGATTGATCGTCGGCGGGACGATCTGGTCGCGCAGCGTCAGGATCGAGAACACCGCCTCGACCGCGCCGGCGGCGCCGAGCAGGTGCCCGACGGCGCCCTTGGTCGACGACATCGACAGCGAGTTGGTACCTTCGCCGAGCAGCCGCTGCACCGTGCGAAGCTCGATCTCGTCGCCGAGCGGCGTCGAGGTGCCGTGAGCGTTGATGTAGTCGATGTCGCGCGGTTCGATGCCGGCGCGCTTGATCGCCGCCGTCATGGCGCGGAAGGCGCCGTCGCCGCTCTCGGCCGGGGCGGTGATGTGGTGGGCGTCGCCCGACATGCCGTAGCCGATGACCTCGGCGTAGATCCTGGCGCCGCGCGCCTTGGCGTGCCCGTATTCCTCGAGCACCACGGCGCCCGCGCCCTCGCCCATGACGAAGCCGTCGCGGTCGCGGTCGAAGGGGCGAGACGCCCGGGTCGGGTTGTCGTTGAAGTGAGTCGAGAGCGCCTTGCAGGCGGCGAAACCGGCGACGCCGAGCCGGCTGATCGTCGCCTCGCAGCCGCCAGCGACCATGACGTCGGCATCGCCGAGCGCGATCAGCCGCGAGGCGTCGCCGATCGCATGTGTGCCCGAAGAGCAAGCCGTGACGCAGGCGTGGTTGGGGCCGCGCAGCCTGTGCTTGATGGAAATATAGCCGCCGGCGAGATTGATCAGGCGGCCGGTGACGAAGAACGGCGACACCCGCCGCGGCCCCTTCTCGTGCAGAATGACCGCCTGTTCGCCGATGCCGTTGAGGCCGCCGATACCGGCGCCGAAATAGACCCCGGTCGCGATCTGGTCCGCGTCGGTGTCGGGATGCCAGTCCGCGTCGTCGAGCGCCTGGGTCGCGGCTCCCATGGCAAAAAGGATGAAGTCGTCGACCTTGCGCTGCTCCTTCGGCTCCATCCAATGGTCCGGATCGAAGGTGCCGTTCGTGCCGTCGCCGAGCGGAACGGGCATGGCGATGCGGCAGGCAAGATCGTCAGCCGCGAATTTGGTGATGGGCTTCGCCGCGCTTTCGCCGGCGAGGAGGCGCTTCCAGGTCGCCTCGACGCCACAGGCGAGCGGCGAGACCATCCCTAACCCCGTGACGACGACCCTGCGCA
>CAXTQM010000379.1:0-2815 GCA_964246205.1 uncultured Beijerinckiaceae bacterium
AAGCGTAGCGACTCACCCGCCCGCCCGCTATGCTCGCGCCATGGCTCGGCTCGCCTCCAGACCGGCGCTGCGCGGGGCCGACGTCGCCTTCTTCGACGTCGACCACGACGGTGCGATCCATCGCGTGCAGATCAAGCGCGTCGCCACAGCGCGCCGCTTCACCTTGCGCGTGCGCGCCGCCAGCCGAGATGCCGTTCTCACCATGCCGGTGCGCGGCTCGCTGGTGCGGGCCAGGCTCTTCGTCGACCGCCACGCCGGCTGGATCGGGGTGCGCTTGGCGCGGCTGCCCACGGCGACGCCGTTCGGGCCGGGCGCCAGCGTGCCGGTGCGCGGCGTGCCGCACGAGATCGAGCATCGGCCGGGCGCGCGCGGCACAGTGTGGGTCGAGCACGGCGAGACGCCGAAGCTCTGCGTCAGCGGCGAGGCGCCCTTTGTCGCGCGGCGCGTGCAGGACTGGCTGGTGCGCCAGGCACGCGCCGACCTGACCGAGGCCGTCGCCCGCCACGCCGCCGCGCTCGGTACGGCGCCGAAGCGCCTGACGCTGCGCGACACGACCTCGCGCTGGGGCTCGTGCTCCTCGGCCGGCGCGCTCAACTTCTCCTGGCGCCTGATCATGGCGCCGCCCCACGTGCTCGACTACCTCGCCGCCCACGAAGTGGCGCACCTGCGCCACATGAACCATTCCGCGGCCTTCTGGGCGGTGGTGGAGGCTCTCGACCCGCGCTACGCCGATGCCGAGGCCTGGCTGAAGCGGCACGGCACCGGGTTGATGCACCACGGGCGCGGCGCATCCTGACGCCTCCTACGCATCGAGCTTCACGCCGGTAATGCGCTCGCACGCCGCGACCAGGGCATCCTGGCGGGCGATGTCGCGGGCGGGGCCGCTCGCCGGCTTGGCGCGCTGGTGGAAGAAGTAGCCGCCCGAGACGTCGGCCGTCGCGTCGTCGCTCGCGGCGAGCCACGCCTGGGTCAGGTGCCCCTGCGAAAGGTCGCCCGAAGCACCCGGGCCTCCCATCTTGGTCGCCACCCATCCCGGCTCCAGCGCGTTGGCCCGCACTTCGGGCCATCGCCGCGCCACGGCGAAGGCCAGCATGGCGTCGTGGAGCTTGGTGTCGCTGTAGGCCTGGTTGCCGTTCCAGGTCCGCCGCTCCCAATCCAGGTCGCCGACGTCCGGCACGCCGCGACGGTGAAGCTCCGAGCTGACGTAGACGAGGCGTCGCGGGCGCTCCATCAGCGCGGTAAGCACGAACGGCGCCAGCGTGTTGACGGCGAAGACGTGGGCGTGGCCGTCCCCTGTCGTGATCCGCCGCTTCTCGCGATAGCCGACGGCGGCGTTGTGGATCACTGCATCGAAGGTGCCCAGCGCGTTTGCGTCGGCGGCAAGCCGCCTGACTTGCGCGAGGCTAGCGAGATCAGCGCAGAGCACGCCGGCGGCGCCGGCCACGGCAGCCATGGCCTCACGTCCGCGCGCCTCGTTGCGAGCATGGAGCACGACGTGATGGCCCTCCGCCACCAGCAACTGCGCCGCCATGCGGCCGAGCCCGTCGGAGGAGCCGGTGACGAAGACGCGGGCCATGGTTCAGGACTGCTCGACCAGCTTCTCGTCCAGCCGTCCGCTCGCGTGATCGTCGGCGAGGCGCTTCAGGGAAGGCGCGTCGAGCTTGGCGAGAACGTCGGAGAGCATGTCGGTCGGCTGGCAGTCCGGAGCGAAGGTCGCGCCGTAGATGCCGCGCAGTGTGGCGATGATGGTGTCGCCGTGCGTCCGGCCGATTTCGCCCTCGTGGTCGCTTGCACCGGCCATGCTAGGAATTGCGCTCGGCGGCTGCCTTGATGCGCTCTTCCGCCTTGCGGGCCATCTCGATGCGTTCTGCGGTCGGCGTCGTCCCGCCCGCCTCGTCGTCTGTCCCGAGCGGCGATGCGGCCGGCGCGGGCTGCACGGTGTGCGCGGTAGCGTCCTCGCCGTCGGAGCCGATCAGCTTCCGCAGCTGTTCCATGGTCGAGGGCTTGTCGTCTGACATTGTAATCCTGTCGTTTCGCGGCGTATCCGCTGGGTGCAATGCACAACAAACCAGCGTGGGAAGGCGGCCTGCGGCATCTTTTCGCCCGCGCGGCGCTTCGCAGCGCGGCAACCGCGCCGCGAAACGTTCCTTCCGTCATCTGCTTTGCTGGCTGTCGCACCTCTGCGACATGGAGCACGGAACAACGATGAGCGACGCCAACCCCATCATGGAGATTTACCTGACCGGCCTGCGCAACCAGCATGCGGTCGAGACGCAGGCCATCGGCACGATCCAGAACGAGCTGCCGCGTATGAAGGCCTATCCCGATCTTCACGCCAAGATGCAGGACGACAAGGAACGCTCGACGCAGCAAGCCGCGCGCCTCGACGAACTCCTCGAGAAGCACGGCACGAAAAAGTCGCTAGCCAAGGAGGCCGTGACCGGCGCCGTGGCGACGATCGCCGGCTTTGCACACGCCACCTCCGGCGACGACGTGCTCAAGAACGTCCTCGCCGCGGTCGGCTACAAGGCCTACGAGATCGGCTCCTACAAGGTGCTGCTGACCCTCGCCGATGCCGTCGGCGCGTCCGACGACAAGGCCGTGCTCGAGCGTTCGATGAAGGAGGAGCAGGAGATGGGCGACTGGCTCGGCAGCCACATTCCCGAGCTGGTCCACGCCTACGTGCAGCAGAAGACGGCGTAGCCTCGGCGCTTCAGCGGCCCTCGCCGGCATCTTCCGCGCCGAGGAGCTTCAGCCGATAGAGCGCGTCCAGCGCCTCGCGGCCGGTGGCGGCCTCGAGCACAAAATAGCCCTG
>CAXTQM010000380.1:0-2813 GCA_964246205.1 uncultured Beijerinckiaceae bacterium
GTCGTCACGGTGTGGAGCTACGCCGCCAGCCGCTGGTGGACTTTTGCGGAGCGGGCGCCCCCGCTCGACGACGTGCCCGATGCTGTCGCTTGAGGACGCGCGCTGGGCGGACCTGCGGCATGCCTACGGCAGCGCCGGAGACATCCCGTCGCTGCTTCGTACGCTGAGCGACGATTGCTCCCCATCACGAAGCTCCAACGCGGAACCTTGGTTCAGCCTGTGGTCGAGCCTCTGCCATCAAGGCAACGTCTACACCGCCTCCTATGCCGCAGTACCTCATCTCGTCGGACTGGCCTGACGGCGGTTGCGCCCATCGACTTGTCTTTTTCCAATTGCCTGCCGCCATCGAGATCGCGCCGGACACATCACGGACCGACTGTTCCAGCAGACCTTTGTGAAAGTAACGAGCGAATGGTGGAGCAACTCGCCAAACTCGTCGACAGACAGCTTCACGCGACGTGGGATCGTCACACCCTGCAAAGCGCTCTGACCGCATTCGCCGTCGCTAGGGTTATTTCGACATCGCCGAAGCTCTTGCCAACCTGAACGACCACATCATCAGGAAGATCATCGACGACGAGATCGACTGAGATGCGGCTCCACGAATAGCAGCAGCTCTGCCCGTTTAACGCCACCTTTACCCTGATCGCAGACCATAGCCTGGAACGGACGAGCTCTCGTCCGCAGGCCGAGGTCGTATGCCCTGCACCATCCTGATCGTCGACGATGACCCCGTGCAGCGTCGCCTGCTCGAAGCGCTGGTGCGGCGCTTCGGCTACGCGGCGGAGACGGCCGACAGCGGCGCCGAGGCGCTGCGCCGCATCGCCGACATCGGCGCACAGCCCGTCGACCTGATGATCCTCGACCTCGTCATGCCCGATCTCGACGGCATGGCGGTGCTGACGCGCCTGCGCGACGGCGAGCGCAAGGTGGCGACCATCGTGCAAACCGCCAACGGCTCCATCGAGGCGGTGATCTCGGCGATGCGCGCCGGTGCCGTCGACTTCGTGGTAAAGCCCGTCGGCGCCGAGCGTTTGCAGGTGTCGATCAAGAATGCCCTACGCGTCGATGCGCTGGAAGACGAGGTCCGCCATCTCGGCAAGCGCGCCTCGGGCTCGCTTGGCCTTAAGGACCTCGCCTCGAAGTCCGGGGAAATGGAGCGCGTCATCCGGCTCGGCGAGCGCGCTGCCAAATCCACCATCCCGGTACTGCTCGAGGGCGAGTCCGGCGTCGGCAAGGAGCTGATCGCCCGCGCCATCCAGGGCGCTTCCGACCGCCGAGGCAAGGCCTTCGTCACGGTGAACTGCGGCGCGCTGCCGGAGAACCTCATCGAGTCGATCCTGTTCGGGCACGAGAAAGGCTCGTTCACCGGTGCCACCGAGAAGCACGCCGGCAAGTTCGTCGAGGCCCACGGTGGCACGCTGTTCCTCGACGAGGTCGGCGAGCTGCCGCCCGAGGCGCAGGTCAAGCTGCTGCGCGCGCTGCAGGAGGGCGAGGTCGATCCGATCGGCGGCAAGCGCCCGGTCAAGGTCGACATCCGCTTGATCTCGGCGACCAACCAGAATCTCATCGAGCTCGTGAAGCGGGGCCACTTCCGCGAGGACCTGTACTACCGTCTCAACGTCTTCCCGATCACCGTGCCGCCGCTGCGCACGCGCCGCGCCGACATCGCGGACCTCGCCCGTCGTTTCATCGCGCGCTTCGCTGCCGAGGAGGGCAAGCGCATCCGCGGCATCACGGCGGAAGCCTCCGCCATGCTCGCCGCCTACGACTGGCCGGGCAACGTCCGCCAGCTTGAGAACGCGATGTTTCGCGCCGTTGTGCTCGCCGACCACGACGAGCTGACCGTCACCGAGTTCCCGCAGGTCGCGGCGCAGGTCGAGGGCTTCGACGTCCGCATTCCGCCGATAGCGGCGGCGCTGCCGGTGGCGCCGCGCTCCGATCGCGAGATCGTGCGCGTCGAGGTGCGCGACCCCAACGTGCTGGCGCTGCTCGACGAGAACGGCGACGTGCACACGCTGGAGAAGCTCGAGGCCGACACCATCCGCTTCGCGCTCGGGCACTACCGCGGGCAGATGTCGGCGATGGCGCGCAAGCTCGGCATCGGGCGCTCGACGCTCTACCGCAAGATGAAGGAATACGGGCTATTCGGCGCCGACGCGCCGGAAGGCGAAGAAGAGGCGGCGTAGGACACGCGCCGCCTTCGACGTTTGTGGTGCGGGGACAACGGCCGGCGGCAATGCCGGTCGCGCCATTGATTTCGCCTGTATCGGTGGTCACGTAACATTCAGGTGCATCTGACCCGGCGGCGGGGGGCTCGTGCACGGGGCGGTCGACCGTCCGGAGGGGTCATGGGCGCGCGTTCCATTTTCAGGCGGCGGATCCCGATGTGGACCGCGGCGGCACTGCTCGGCTCCGGTCTCGCGGCTTCCGCGCACGCCCAGGATGACACCTTCTTCGCCGATCTCGCCAAGGCGGACGCCGTGAAGGCGGACGCCGATCCCGCGACAATCAAGATCCCCACCGCTCCGGCGCCGCAGGCTGCGCCGGCGCATGCCGCCGCCGGCCCGGCCGCCAGCAAAAGCACGCCGCCCTCGACCGACGCCCTTCTCGCTACGGGTCTCAAGCCCGGCGACACCACCGGCGCCACCGCGCCGCGCCTGACCAGCGATCGTGCGGGCTGGGCACCGGATCACGCCGCCGTCGCGCCTGCGCCTGCGCCCGCTTCCCCGGAGAAGATGCCGGCCAAGAGCGCCGACAAGGCCGATCCGGAGCCCGACATCGCCATCGAGCCGCCCGCCACGACCTCCAAG
>CAXTQM010000381.1:0-2802 GCA_964246205.1 uncultured Beijerinckiaceae bacterium
CCGTCATACCGCCCCGCCATCTCGTCGCCCGGCGTCCGTCGGCCGGTCTCCTCGCCCGCGCCGAGCGGCTTCGCTCCGGCAGGCCCACGGCCGCTGACGCCAGTCGAGGGCAGCGAGGACGGCGAGAAGCGCATCATTCGCCGTCCGGGCATGCCGACCAAGGTGGTGATGCCGGCGCGTACCCCGACGCGCCCGAGCCCCGGCGGACAGAAGGACCGCGGACGCCTGACCGTGTCGACCGCCACCGGCGACAGCGCCGAGGACCGCACGCGGTCGGTCGCCTCCTTCCGCCGCCGCACGCAGCGGCTCAAGGGTCACCAGGCCGAGCAGAAGGAGAAGATTTCCCGCGAGGTGAGGCTGCCCGAAACGATCACCATCCAGGAGCTCGCCAACCGCATGTCGGAGCGGGCCGTCGACGTCATCAAGCTGCTGATGAAGCAGGGCCAGATGGCGACGATCAACGATGTCATCGACGCCGACACGGCGCAGCTCATCGCCGAGGAACTCGGCCACAAGGTCAAGCGCGTAGCCGAGGCCGACGTCGAGGAGGGCCTGTTCGACAGCCCCGACGATGACGACGACAACCTGGAGCCGCGCCCGCCTGTCGTGACCATCATGGGCCACGTCGATCACGGCAAGACTTCGCTGCTCGACGCCTTGCGCAATGCTCACGTCCAGTCCGGCGAGGCCGGCGGCATCACCCAGCACATCGGCGCCTACCAGATCGCCGCCGAGGACGGACGCAGCACGACCTTCATCGACACGCCCGGCCATGCGGCCTTCACGCAGATGCGCGCCCGCGGCGCCAAGGTCACCGACATCGTGGTCCTGGTGGTGGCGGCGGATGACAGCGTCATGCCGCAGACCGTCGAGGCGATCTCCCACGCCAAGGCGGCCGAGGTTCCGATCATCGTGGCGATCAACAAGATCGACAAGCCCGACGCCAAGCCCGATCGCGTGCGCGGCGAGCTCGTCCAGCACGGCGTACAGGTCGAGACGCTCGGCGGCGACGTCCTCGAAGTGGAGGTTTCGGCGCTCAAGAAGACCAACCTCGACGGGCTGCTCGAGCTGATCGCGCTGCAGGCCGAGCTGCTCAACCTCAAGGCCAACCCCGAGCGACCTGCCGAAGGCACCGTCATCGAGTCGCGCCTCGACCGCGGTCGCGGCCCCGTCGCCACGGTCCTGGTGCAGCGCGGCACCCTGAAGGTCGGCGACCTTGTGGTCGGCGGCACGCAGTGGGGCAAGGTGCGCGCGCTGATCGACGATCAAGGCCATAACGTGCAGTCGGCCGGCCCTTCCATGCCGGTCGAGATCCTCGGCTTCTCTGGTTCGCCCGAGGCCGGCGACCGCGTCGGCGTCGTCGAGTCCGAGGCGAGGGCTCGCGAGATCACCGAGTATCGCGATCGCCAGAAGAAGGACGAGGCGGCCGCCCGCACCGGCACCGCCCGTTCGTCGCTGGTCGAGATGATGACCCAGCTCAAAGCGACGGGCCGCAAGGAATTTCCGCTCGTCATCAAGGGCGACGTGCAGGGTTCGGTCGAGGCCATCGTCAAGACGCTGGAAGACCTCAACACCGACGAGGTCGCTGCGCGCGTACTCTCGGCTGGCGTTGGCGGCATCACCGAGACCGACGTCACGCTGGCGGATGCTTCCGACGCCATCATCATCGGCTTCAACGTGCGCGCGCTGAAGGAGGCCCGCGCGCTGGCCGAGCAGCAGGGCATCGAGGTCCGCTACTACAACGTCATTTACAACCTCGTGGACGACGTGAAGGCGGCGATGTCGGGCATGCTCGACCCGACGCTGCGCGAGGACATGCTCGGCAACGCGCAGATCCTCGAAATCTTCAACATCACCAAGGTCGGCAAGATCGCCGGTTGCCGCATCACGGACGGCAAGGTCGAGCGCGGTGCGCACGTCCGGCTCATCCGCGACCAGGTGGTGGTGCACGAGGGCAAGCTCTCGACGCTCAAGCGCTTCAAGGATGAGGTCAAGGACGTCGTCTCGGGCCAGGAGTGCGGCATGGCCTTCGAGAACTACCAGGACATGCGCGTCGGCGACATCATCGAGTGCTACAACGTGACGGAGATCAAGCGCTCGCTGTAGCGAGAGTGGAAGAAGGGCGCCTTGTGGCTGTTCTCTTTTCCATGGCGACGTCTCGGTGAGCTGGGAAGCCGAGACGCGCATCCTGTTGGAGCGTGTCGACATGCCCAGCGGCAGATCAGCGAGTAAGGTGGCCAACTCGAAGCCCTGAAAGGCATCGTGTCGGCATTCTACAAAGAGCGGTACCACTCGAGAGGCGAAGCGAAAGCGGCCGTGCGCGACCCGGTACACTGATCGCGGCGCGGTCCTGCGGGATCGCGTCAGGGAGTTCTTTCACACCATGTCCCGTACCCATCAGCAGGGCGGCGAGCCGTCTCAGCGCATGTTGCGCGTCGCCGAACTCATCCGGCACGCGCTGTCCGACCTCTTGTCGCGCGGCGCGATCGTCGATCCTGTGCTCGACGGCCACGTCATCACCGTTCCTGTCGTGCGCATGAGCCCGGACCTTAAGCTCGCCACTGCCTACGTCATGCCACTCGGCGGTCGCGACATGGCGCCGGTGATCGAGGCGCTCGATCGCCATCGCAAGGAGCTGCGCACCGAGGTGGCGCACCGCATCGACATGAAGTTCGCGCCCGACCTGCGCTTCAAGGCCGACCAGAGCTTCGACTACGGCGCCAAGATCGACGCCATCCTGGATTCGCCCAAGGTGAAGCAGGACCTCGTCGAGAGGCAGAGCGAGGAGCCGGAGTGAGGGAG
>CAXTQM010000382.1:0-2797 GCA_964246205.1 uncultured Beijerinckiaceae bacterium
GCGCACATGCGGGCGGCTCTGGATTCGCTCGGCGTCACGCGGTGAGGCGGCGATGCCGACCCTTGGCGGCGTAGAGCGCCTCGTCGGCGCGCGCGACGACGTCGCCGACGTTGCGGTCGCAGCCCATGCGGATCGCGCCGCCGCAGCTCGCACCGACGACGATGGCGGCGTGCGCCAGGTGGAACGGCTCGCGGATCTCGCTCTCGATCCGCCGGGCCAATGCCTCGATGCGCTCCTCCGTCGCCTCGGGCATCAGGATCGCGAACTCGTCGCCGCCGACGCGAGTGAGCAGGTCGCCGGGCGCGACGAGCCGGGCTAGACGGCGGCCCGCCTCGCGCAGGAGTTCGTCGCCGACGGCGTGACCGTGGCGATCGTTGACCGGCTTGAAGCCGTCGAGATCGAGTACGACGACGCCGAAGCGGTGACCCGTCTCGTCGTCGAACCAGCGGCCGGCGGCACGATCGAACGCGCGGCGGTTACCGACGCGGGTCAGCGTATCGGTCGCCGCCTCCTTCTCGAGCCGCAACAGCTCCAGCTTCTGATCGGTGATGTCGAGCACGGCGCCGACCACGTGGGTCGCATGTCCCGACGCGTCGCGGAAAGGCCGGCGCTGCGTCTGCAACCAGCGCATGCGACCCTCGAAGGTGAAGATCCGGAACTCGACACAGACGTCGCTGTCCGCACCGGGCATCTCCAGGCTCAGATCGTCGACGTGGATGAAGCCGACGTATTCGGCAAGATTCAAGCCGTCGTGGCCCGGCCCGGCTATCTTCTCGGCGAGGCGGCGCGACGTCCGGAACTCGCGCGTGGCGAGGTCGAGCGTCCAGAAGCCGCCGTCGAGCGCCTCAAGGGCCAGGGCCGGCATGAGATGATCCGGCAAGATCTCCGCTGGCGTGGCCGCGACGAGCGCGGCCTCGGCTGCGCCTTGTGTCGGAAAGTTCTGGTTCGGCACCGCCCGACACGACAGATCGCCCGAGGTCGGTTCGGCGAGGGGACTGCAGATCCCGTAGAGCCGAACAAGCGTCCGGTCCGGGTCGCGGACCGGAAACAGCGTGGTGCGCCAGCCCGGCTTTCCGGTGCCGCTCGCCGCGCTCGCGACATAGCTCACCGCCTCGCCGGCGCAGCAGGCACGAAAACGATCGACAATGGCCGCGGCGAGCTCGGGCACGAACAGGTCGTGCGGCGCAAGGCCCGGCTGGAACGCGGTCGTAAAGCCGGTGAGCTCCAGCGCCGCTTTGTTGGCGTCGAGGAAACGGAAATCCTCGCCGTCGACGGCGACGCTATAGGCGGCGGCATGGATGGCGTGGATGTCGATCATGCTCGGCAATAGCTACGCAGACCTGCCGCAACGTAAACGCGAACAATTAACGGGGCGTGACCGCTCCGCTCAAGCCGGAGCGAGGCCGGCAAAGGCGGCAACGACCTGCTCGTAGACCTGCCGCTTGAAAGGGATAATCAGCTCGGCGAGCTCGTCCATGCGGGCCCACCGCCAAGTCTCGAACTCCGGCTTGAAGCCGCCGGGGGGCGCCGCGACGTTGATCTCGCTCTCGCGACCGGTGTGGCGCAGCGCGAACCAGCGCTGGCGCTGGCCCTTGTAGCGACCGCGCCACGAGCGGCGCGAAGCATCTACCGGCAGGTCGTAGCAGTACCAGTCCGGCGCTTCGGCAAGCTTTTCCACGGAGGTGATGCCGGTCTCTTCGGCGAGCTCGCGCAACGCCGCCGCGTAGGGGTCTTCGCCCGGGTCGATGCCGCCCTGAGGCATCTGCCAGAGGTGGGCGGCGCCCGCGACGTCGCCGTTGCGCTTGGCGCGACGCTTGCCAATGAAGACCAGCCCCTCGGCGTTGAGCAGCATGATGCCGACGCAAGGGCGGTAGAGCGCGAACTCGTCCGGACGGCTCATCGCGTGGCGGTCGCTCCCGAGTTCCGCTGGAGTGATTCCTGATCGCGCGCGAGCGCGCTGACCGGCACGAGCGCCACGCCCGCGGCGCCCAGCCCGTCAGCGAAGCGCGCGATGGTGCCGAGATGGTCGGGCAGGCCGCTCGCCATGCCGATCGCCCGGCCCTTGCGCTTGGCGATGGCGACGAGCTGGTCGAGGTTGGCGCGCACGACGGCCGGGTCCGAGGTGGCATCGAGCACGAGGTCGGCCTGCACGGCATCGACGCCGAAGTCGACGGCGAGGCTGCCGGCCACCGAGCGCCGCGAGGTGCCGTCGTCGAGGTAGAACAGGTGGCGCGCCGCCACTGTTCTCAACACTGTGGTCATGGCGGCGGTGTCGGCGGTGAAGGGCGCGCCGAGAAGGTTGGTCACGCCGTCGTAGCCGGCGAAACGGTCCATCAGCCAGGCCAGCTCGGCCTTGAGCGCCTCGGCGGGCTCGTCCGCCCGCAGCGCGTGCGGACCCGGACTGCTGCCGCCCTCGCTGCGCATCGGCAGCTGCAGCAGCACCTCATGGCCCTTGGTCTTGGCAGCGCCTACGCTGGCACCGATCCCGGGGCCGTAGGGCAGGAAGGCCAGCGTGACGGCGGCGGGCATGGTGTCGGTCGCGGTGCGGGTCGCTCCGGCGTCGAGCCCCATGCCGGAGACGAAGATCGCCACCCGAGGCTGCGTCGGCGCCTGCGCGGTCCCAGTCGCGAGAGCCGATGTCGGCGGCTTCGGCGCGGCGGCGCCGGGCTTCTTGTCCTTGCCCTGTGGATCATCGAGGACGCGCGTGACGTCGATGACCAGCGGACCGGGCGCCGCCTGCGCCGGCGTGACGCCGGAGCCGCGATACACCATCACCCCGCCTTCCAGGCTTCCAGTG
>CAXTQM010000383.1:0-1377 GCA_964246205.1 uncultured Beijerinckiaceae bacterium
TCGGCCGATCCCGGCCTGCAGTACCACACCACCATCAACGACTGGCACACCTGCCCGGCGGGCGGTGCCATCGTCGCGTCGAACCCGTGCTCCGAGTACATGTTCCTGGACGACACGGCGTGCAACCTCGCCTCGCTGAACCTGCTGCAGTTCAGGCAGACGGACAAGCGCTTCGACCTTGCCGCCTACGAGCACGCCGTGCGGCTGTGGACCGTGGTGCTCGAGCTCTCCGTCGTCATGGCGCAGTTCCCCAGCCGCGAGATCGCGCAGCTCTCCTACGATTACCGCACGCTCGGGCTCGGCTACGCCAACATCGGCGGCTACCTCATGTCCTCGGGCATCGCCTACGATTCGGACGAGGGCCGCGCCATCTGCGGCGCGCTGTCGGCGATCATGACCGGCGTGTGCTACGCCACCTCCGCCGAGATGGCCCGCGAACGCGGGCCGTTCGTGCGCTTCGCCGACAATCGCGAGGCCATGCTGCGCGTGATGCGCAACCATCGCCGCGCCGCCCACGGCGAGGCCGACGGCTACGAGGCGCTGGCCGTGGCGCCGGTGCCGCTCGACACCTCGGCCCTGCGCGACCCGCGCCTCGCCGAGCATGCCCGCGCCGCCTGGGACAAGGCCGTCAGCCTCGGCGAGCAGCACGGCTATCGCAACGCCCAGGTCTCCGTCGTCGCCCCCACTGGCACCATCGGCCTCGTCATGGACTGCGACACCACGGGCATCGAGCCGGACTTCGCGCTGGTGAAGTTCAAGAAGCTCGCGGGCGGCGGCTACTTCAAGATCATCAACCGCGCCGTGCCCGAGGCGCTGCGCGCGCTCGGTTACCGCGAGGCGGAACTGGCCGAGATCGAGGCCTACGCCGTCGGCCACGCCTCGCTGCGCCAGGCCCCGGCGATCAACCACAGCACGCTGAAGACGCGCGGCTTCACCGAGGCGAAGCTCGTCGAGATCGAGAAGGCGCTGGCCAGTGCCTTCGACATCAAGTTCGTCTTCAACAAATGGACGGTGGGCGCCGACTACCTCCGCGACGTGCTCAAGGTGCCCGCCGCCAAGCTCGACGACCCGGCCTTCGACCTCCTCACCTTCCTCGGCTTCTCGAAGGCCGACATCGAGGCCGCCAACATCCACGTCTGCGGCGCCATGACGGTGGAGGGCGCGCCGCACCTGAAGCGCGAGCACTACCCGGTGTTCGACTGCGCCAACGCCTGCGGCCGCACCGGCGTGCGCTACCTCTCCTGGGAGAGCCACATCCGCATGATGGCGGCGGCGCAGCCCTTCATCTCGGGCGCGATCTCGAAGACGATCAACATGCCCAACGACGCCAGCGTGGAGGATTGCAAGGAGGCCTACATGCTCTCCTGGCGCCTCGCG
>CAXTQM010000383.1:1477-2792 GCA_964246205.1 uncultured Beijerinckiaceae bacterium
GTCGGCGGCCACAAGGTGTACCTGCGCACCGGCGAGTACCAGGACGGCCGCATCGGCGAGATCTTCATCGACATGCACAAGGAGGGCGCCGCCTTCCGCAGTTTGATGAACAACTTCGCCATCGCCATCTCCGTCGGCCTGCAATACGGCGTGCCGCTCGACGAATACGTCGACGCCTTCACCTTCACCCGCTTCGAGCCGGCCGGCCTGGTGCAGGGCAACGACGCCATCAAGAACGCCACGTCGATCCTCGACTACGTGTTCCGCGAGCTCGCCATCTCCTATCTCGGCCGCAACGAGCTGGCCCACATCGACCCCAGCGAGATCGGCCACGACGTCCTCGGCGGCGGCGAGGACCAGGGCAAGGTCGGCCCCGCGCCGGAGGTCCCGGCGTCGACGGCGAAGTTCGTGTCCAAAGGGTTCGTGCGCTCCAAGGCCGACAAGCTGATGCTGCTGCAGGGCGGCCAGGTGCCGGGCGTGGCGCCGGGTGCCGGCTCGATCTACGGGCCGGTGGCGCGCGCGAAAAACGCCGCCGTGGCGCTGAAGGCCAGCCCCGAGGACGCCGCGCTGCGCGAGGTGGCCGAGGCTTTGGGGGCGGAGCTGGGCCACGCCGAACCGGCCGCCGCGCCGGTGGCGACCACGGCGGAGAAGCGCTCGCTCGCGCGGATGAGGGGGTACACCGGCGAAGCCTGCATCGAGTGCGGGAACTTCACGCTGGTGCGCAACGGGACGTGCCTGAAGTGCGACACCTGCGGAGGGACGAGCGGGTGTAGCTGAGGCACACTCCCCTCCTGCTGCTGCTCCTCCTCCTCCTACGTTGCATTTGCTCTCATGACAGAATGATCAGGCATTCTCATGCGTCCCCTGACCGGAAGAAAGATAATTTCCTACTCGCGGCCGTCGCTTTAAAGCTATGAGCTGAAGTATCGTATTCGCAACTCCCGCAAGCGAAGCAACGACTTCTCTCAATTCCTCCGTAGCGGGAACAAATTTCCAACCTTGGTTGAAGTACCAGTAACCTCTCCTCGGACTTCGATGACACTCAATGCTGGGTCTTTGTCTGCATTCGGATCGATCTTTCGATATCGCGCTATTTCTGCTGTCGGATTAGCACAGAGGTCACTGGAAAAGCCGAATAGAGCGTCGATTGGACGAGCCGTGCCTGTAACCATGACGTGAAGAGGCGGACTTATTGTCAAGGCGCCTTCCTCGCCGTCGATCTTGACGACGAACCTTCGTGCGACCAGCCTGCCCTGTAGAATATCACTCTTCAATCGGACAAGCTTTCCCTCTGCGATCGTGCACGCGGCTGTTC
>CAXTQM010000384.1:0-2788 GCA_964246205.1 uncultured Beijerinckiaceae bacterium
GGGCAGGGCACCATCGACCGCTCGGAGAAGATCCAGGGCAGCGTCGCCGCCGTGGTCACGGAGCTGCTGCCCAACGGCAACCTGGTGGTCAGCGGCAGCCAGGAGATCCGCGTCAATTTCGAGATCCGGCAGCTCGCCGTCGCCGGCATCGTGCGGCCACGCGAGCGGCGGCGCGGCGGCGCGCCGACGTGCCGGCAGCTCGGGCGCGGCGCCCGCGGCGGCGAGCGCCTCAGGACGCGGCTGCTGCCGGTGACCTGAGGCGGACTACCTGAGGAAGTCGGCGCATTTCTGGACGGGCTTGGTATCGCCCCAGGGCATGATCGGCACGCTGGTAGTCGAGTTCTTCGGCGAGCCGTCGATCAGCTTGTCGGTGTAGGCCATGTAGACCAGCACGTTGTAGGTCGTGTCGCAGCCGCGCGAGATGTGCAGCTGCTTGGTGAAGAACGAGCGGCTCTTGGTGAAGGCGTCGTCGCCCTGGCCGAACTTCTCGTTGATGGTGATGGGGCCGACCTGGCGGCAGGCCAGCGACACGTCGGAGGTCTGCGAAGCAAAGCCGAGCGCGCTCTTGAAGCCGCCCTTCACCGGCGCTGTGAAGGTGCATACCACCCCGCTCACCGCCGGGTCGGCGACGCCAAACACCACCAGCTTGTCGTCGCCGGTGATGTGGAACGCCGTGTTCTTGGAGAAGATCTCGTAGGCCGTGCCGGGCGCGGCGGGCTCGGCGCGAGCCGAGCTGGCGGCGACGGTCAGGACGAGTACGGCGGCGAGGACTTGACGCATGGGACGGATCCTGGTTCGCCGCGCCCGGCCCGAGGCGCAGGGCTGCGACAGCCCGGCCATAGCACGTCCGGCAAGGCGCCCGAAGCCGCCGCTACATGCCGGAATAGTTCGGCCCGCCGCCGCCTTCGGGCGGGACCCAGGTGATGTTCTGAGCCGGATCCTTGATGTCGCAGGTCTTGCAGTGCACGCAGTTCTGCGCGTTGATCACGAAGCGCGGGTCGGTCTTCGCCGCCTCGTCGGCATAGGCGACCTCGTAGACGCCCGCCGGACAGTACAGCCGGGCGGGCTCGCCGTAGACCGGCAGGTTCTGCCGGATCGGGATCGAGGAATCGGCCAGCACGAGATGCGGCGGCTGGTTGTCCTCGTGCTGCGTGCCGGAGAGGTAGATGGACGACGGCTTGTCGAAGCTCGTCTTGCCGTTGGGCCGGGCGTAGGCGAGCGGCTGCACCTCCTTCAGCGGCTTGGTGGTCTGCCAATCGGCCTTGCCGTGCTTCATCGTGCCGAACAAGGAGACCTTCGCCAGCGCGTTGGTCCACATGTCGAGGCCGCCGAGCACGACGCCGCCGAGCGTGCCGTAGCGCGACCACAGCGGCTTGACGTTGCGCACCGGCTCGAGATCGCGCCCGATCGGCGAGGCGCGCCAGCCCTCGGCATAGGTCGACAGCACGTCGTTCGAGCGGCCGGCGCCGAGCGCCTCGGCCACGGCCTCGGCGGCCTGCATGCCCGACCAGATCGCGTTGTGCGAACCCTTGATGCGGGGCACGTTGACGAAGCCGGCGGCGCAGCCGATCAGCGCCGCGCCGGGCACCGCCAGGCGCGGCACCGACTGCCATCCGCCCTCGGTGATGGCGCGCGCTCCGTAGCTGATGCGCTCGCCGCCCTCGAGCATCGGCGCGATCGCCGGGTGCGTCTTGAAGCGCTGGAACTCGTCGTAGGGCGACAGCGTCGGGTTCTGGTAGTTCAGGTGGACCACGAAGCCGATCGAGGCGCGGTCCTCACCGAAATGGTAGATGAACGAGCCGCCGCCGGTCGTATTGTCGAGCGGCCAGCCGAAGCTGTGCTGGATCAGGCCGGGCTTGTGCCGGTCGGGCGCGAGCCGCCACAGCTCCTTCAGGCCGATACCGTACTTCTGGGGCTCGCCCTCATAGAGGTCGTGGGTCTTGGCGAGCTGTTTCGTCAGCGAGCCGCGCGCGCCTTCGGCGAACAGCGTGTAGCGGCCGCGCAGTTCCATGCCGCGCGTGAAGTTGCCCGTCGGCAGGCCGTCCTTGCCGATGCCCATGTCGCCGGTGGCGACGCCCTCGACCGCGCCGTTCTCGCCATACAGGATCTCGGTGGCGGCGAAGCCGGGATAGATGTCGACGCCGACAGCCTCGGCCTTGGCCCCGAGGTACTTCGCGACGTCGCTGAGCGAACCGATGAAATTGCCGTGGTTCGACAGCAGCTTGGGCATGAGGACGCCGGGCAGCGGCACCTTGCCCTTTTCGGTGAGGTAGAGGAACGTGTCGCTCGTCATCTGCGTCTTGAGCGGGCGCCCTTCGTCCTTGCGCCACTCCGGCAGCAGAGCATCGAGCGCGCCGGGATCCATGACCAGGCCGGAGAGGATGTGGGCGCCGACCTCGGAGGCCTTCTCGATCACCACCACGGACGTGTCGGGCGCGAGCTGCTTCAGGCGGATCGCGGCGGCGAGACCGGCCGGACCGGCGCCGACGATCACCACGTCGAATTCCATGCTCTCGCGCGGCTCTGGCGCCGTCTCGTGTCCGCTCATCGCCGGCAAACTTCTCTTGGGACCATCGGGGTGGACACCGACCTAACCCGAGCCGGCTGGCCGGAGCAATCGCCCGAGCGTCGCGCGCTTCCGTATCGCACCCCGTCCTTGTAGTCGTAGCGGTATGGACGCTGTCATCGATCCGCCCGGCGAGACCGAGGCGCTCGCGCTCGAAGGTCTGTTGCGGTGGTACGCGGCGATGGGCGTCGACGCCGCCATCGACAAGGCGCCGCACGACCG
>CAXTQM010000385.1:0-2768 GCA_964246205.1 uncultured Beijerinckiaceae bacterium
CCCTTAGCCTTCAGGCTTTTCCAATAGGGCGTGTAGACGCCGTAGGGGCCGCCGCTCTTGGTCTCGATCTCCCAGGGCTCATTGAGCAGGCGGCCGTTGAAGCGCTCGACGGTGCAGCCCACCCCTTCGGCGGCCTCGACGATCGCGTCGTCGAGATCGCGTCCGCTCTTGCCGTAGCGCCGGTTGAAGTACAATGCGCCGGCGCCGCTCGCCTCGACGAGCTTCGGCACGATCGTGCCTGCCGCGCCCTCGTAGAAGTGAAGCGCGCTGCCGGCGTTCTCCAAGTCTTTCGCGAGCGCCGCCAGCGAATGGTGCAGCCACCAGCGCGAGGCGGCGCCGAGCGGGCGCAGGCCATTGTCACTCTCGAGCACGAAGATCGCCAGCACCGGCTTCTCGCGCTCGCAGGCGGCGTGCAGCGCCGGATTGTCGGCGATCCGAAGATCGTTGCGGAACCACACGATCGTCGGACCGTCGGCGACGCCGTCGCCCGCATTGCTCTTCGTCATGTACGCACCCGTCGTCGATCCGCCGGGCCTAGCGCGATCGAGGTCCGCCCGTCAGCGGGGCAACGCGTCGCAATCAGCTCTTCTTGGCGGTCAACGGGTTGAGGATTTTCTCGAGCGTCTGCGGGTTGACCTCGCCGGTGACCTTGGTGCCGTTGACGTAGAAGGTCGGCGTGGCGGTCACGCCGAACTTTTGTCCGCCACGGTCGCGCACCTCGTTGACTTGATCGTAGAGCTTCTGGTCCTTGAGGCAGGCCTCGAACTTGTCCTTGCTCATGCCGGTCTGCTTGACGACGCCTTCGAGCGCTTCCAGCGGCTTGTCGGTGAAAGCCCAGCTCTGCTGCTTGTCGAACAGCAGGTCGACAACGGCGTTGCGCTTGTCCGGCCCCTCGCAGCGCGCCAGCATGAAGCCGGCAGTGGCGAGCGGGTCCAACGGGAACTCGCGCAGGATGAAGCGCACCTTGCCGGTGTCGATGTAGTCCTTCTTCAGCGTCGGCCAGGTGGTCTCATGGAAGTGCGCACAATGCGTGCAGGTCATCGAGGCGTATTCGATCATGGTCACCGGCGCGTCTGCGCTGCCCTCGGGCACGTCCGGCAACGCCTCCGTTTTCATCAGTTCGGCCTCCGGCACCTTGGCGTTCTGCGCCGAGGCGGGTAGGGCGAACGACGTGGCGGCCAGCAGGGCGGCAAAGGCGATCGTCGAGGCGGAGTGGCGAAACATCGGGTCACCGTGCGAGAGGCGAGGGAGCACGGCCGCACCATAGGCGGTTCGCGCGAGGGGGCAAGCCGGGCGGGGTCGCAGCGGTGGAGGGATGGCTCGTGCTGACGCTGTTCCTCCGCTTCTGGCTGATCCCGGTTGCAATCGGAGCCTGCGCGCGCGGCTGGGGCGCCTGCCTCGGGCTGGCCGCCGCCTATCTGGCGCTGTCCAGCCTCTCCACCGCGATCGCCGCGGCAGGAGCGAGCCACGCAATCGACGTCGCCGCCACGCTCGTCGACGGCGACCTCATGATCCTCGTCGTCGCGATAGCGGCGCACGGCCTGCGACAGGCCTTCCTGGAGCGCTGAGCCAAGGGCCCGCGACAGCGACGCGGCCGCGCGGCGGCGAAAGCCTCGGACCGGCTCGGCGCGAGCCGGCTCGGAGGGCGGAGACCGTTCTCACGATGTCGCACACCGTGCCTTTCGCGCCGGGAACGCCGGAAACGAGAGCGATCGTCGCGGAAGCGGGTCTCTCGAGCGAGAGGAACAAGGTTCGAACTTCGTGGGACGCCGCACGCCATGCACGCGGGATGCCCGCTGCGATCCGCCCGCGATGCGGAGATTGCAGAGGTTGTATGGGAGCGGTGCCAGCAGGAGCGGTGATGCAAGGCCGCGTCCCACCGCAGTGTCACACGCGTCGTAGCGTTCCAAGAAGCCAAGCCTGCGCGGAACCTGGCTTGCGATCGGTCATTCTACCAACCTAGGTCTTGTTTGACGGCGGCGCGCCGCATCGCGCCGCAAAAAGCGCTGGGGCATTCGCGAGGGGGTGTGTCCCCCCCTCCGTGCCGAGGGAAACGCAATGATCCTCGCTCGGCCATGATAGGTAGGATTCATGAGCGCGCTGCCCGACTTCTCGACCGTTCCCTTCGAGCCGGCCTCCGTGCCGGCAGCGAGCCCGCCGCGTGAAGCCAAGACGACGCCGGAAGGGCTCGAAATCAAGCAACGCTACGCCGCCGCCGACCTCGTCGGGCTCGACGCGCTCGACACGCAGCCCGGCCGGGCCCCGTTCCTGCGCGGGCCGTACCCGACGATGTACGTCGCCCAGCCCTGGACCATCCGGCAATACGCCGGCTTCTCCACGGCGGAGGAGTCCAATGCCTTCTATCGCCGCAACCTCGCTGGCGGGCAGAGGGGCCTCTCCGTCGCCTTCGACCTTGCCACCCACCGCGGCTACGATTCCGACCACCCGCGCGTCGGCGGCGACGTGGGACTTGCTGGCGTCGCCATCGACTCGATCCTCGACATGCGCACGCTCTTCGCCGGCATTCCGCTCGGCGAGGTTTCGGTCTCGATGACGATGAACGGCGCGGTGCTGCCGATCCTCGCGCTCTACGTCGTCGCGGCGGAGGAGCAGGGCGTGCCGCCGGAGAAGCTCGCCGGCACGATCCAGAACGACATCCTCAAAGAGTTCATGGTGCGCAACACCTACATCTACCCGCCGGCGGCCTCGATGCGCATCGTCTCCGACATCTTCGCGCACACCGCCGCAAACATGCCGCGCTTCAACTC
>CAXTQM010000386.1:0-2760 GCA_964246205.1 uncultured Beijerinckiaceae bacterium
CGTTGGAACTCACCGAGACCATGCTGGTGCGCAACCCCGGCGAGGCGGCCGTCGCCCTGCAGCAGGCGCGCGACCTCGGCTTCAAGATCGCCGTGGACGATTTCGGCACTGGCTACGCGACGCTCAACTATATCCGCACCCTGCCCATCGACACGCTGAAGATCGACAAAAGCTTCATCCAGGGCATGACGGAATGCGCGACCACGCGCTCGATCGTGGCGTCGACGCTGATGCTCGCGGCTTCGCTCGAGATAGCGGTCGTCGGCGAAGGAATCGAGATCGGCGAGCAGCACGGCCTGTTGCAGATGCTCGGCTGCGACTATGGCCAGGGCTACCTGTTCGGGCGTCCGCTGCCGTTGGCGCAGGTGCTGGGCCTAATCGACGGCTGGACCGGGGTGGCCGCGCCGGACCAGGCTATTTTCGCTCCATGCGCGTGACGCCGTTCCAGTCGAGCGGCGGCGGCTCGGCGGCGTAGCGACGGCAACGTTTCGCGTAGAGATCGTAGACCTCGGCGAGCCCGCCCGATGCTGCCTCTCGCAGCGCCGCGCAGGCCGTCGCCGCCTCCTCGAACCGACGATCGCGGTACGCCGCCAGCATGGCGTCATGCGCGTCGCGCAGGGCGGCGAACGCCGGGCCTCGTGCCTCGTCCTCGCCTCCGATAGGCGTGAGGATGCGGGTCACGAGCGAACGGCCGGCGACGACGACCCTGTCGACCTCGAGCCAGGCGAAGTCCGGCGCCGCCGCCGCCGTGGCCTCGCTCGCCAGGATGTCGACCCCGTAGACCTTTGACAGGCTCTCCAGGCGCGAGGCGAGGTTCACGTCGTCGCCGAGCGCGGAATAGTCGAAGCGCAGCGCCGAGCCGAGATTGCCGACCACGCAGAGTCCGGTCGCGAGCCCGATGCCGCAGCGGATCGGCGGGAAGTGCCGATCGCTCGCGGCGGCCATGTCGCGGCCCAGGGCGGGCAGCGCGGCGAGCATGTCGAGCGCGGCGCGCACGGCATGCGCGGCGTGGGCGTCGTCGCTCAGCGGCGCGTTCCAGAACGCCATGATGGCGTCGCCGATGTATTTGTCGATCGTGCCGCCGCAATCGAGGACGATAGCCGTCATCGGCGACAGATAGCGGTTCATGAAGGCGGTAAGCTCGCGCGCGTCCATGGCCTCGGCGATGGCGGTGAAGTTGCGGATGTCGGTGAACATCACCGTGAGCGGCCGCAGGTCGCCGCCGAGCTCCAGGGCCGTGGGATCGGCGGCAAGGCGTGACACCACCGTCGGCGACACGAAGCGCCCGAACGCGGCCTGGACGAAGGCGCGCCCGCGTTGTTCCGCCCGAAACAGCGCCGCCGTCGCCCCGACGTAGGCCGCCACGATCGTCGTGCCGGGGACCACGGGATCGACCAGCGTGCCGTGGAGAAAGGCCGCCCAGCTCGCCGCCATGACTGCGCCGAGCGCGGCCAGCGCCATGGCGATACCGGCGAGCGCCGGCACCATCGGCAGCACCAACGCCAGCGCGGCGGCCAAAATGGCTCCGACCAGGACTTCGGCGCCGAGCCATGGCATGCGAACGAGCTGGCTTTGGGCGAGCAGGGTTTCGACCGCCTGGGCCTGGACTTCGACTCCCGGCATGGCGGCATCGACCGGCGTGGCGCGGATGTCGGTCAGACCGGCGGAGCTCGACCCGACGATCACCACGCGGCCTTCGATACCTGCCGGATCGAAGCTGCCGTCGAGCACCGTTGCCGCGGACAGGAAGCGCTCGGGCCGATGCGGCGTGAAGTGCAGGCGCATGTCGCCCTCGTGCCCCGTCGCGGCGGTGAGCGCGCCGACGCGGACCGACTCGATTCCACCGCTGCCGGCCCGCCAGGCGCCGCTGGCGTGCGACCCGCGCACCAGAAAGGTCGAGGCGCCCTTCGCCACGCGCAGGCTTTCCAGCGCCAGGCTCGGCATCAGCCGCTGCGAATTGCCGTCGTTGACGCGCAGCAGCAGCGGCACGCGGCGCACGATCTGGTCGCCGTCGGGAAGCCAGTTCAGCGCGCCGAGCCCAGCCGCCTTGTCGCGAAGAACGGGCAGCGGCGCGACGAGCGTCGGGAAGGCCGGGGCGAACAGCGCCGGATCGTCCCCGGCGAAAGCCATGCCCCAGGGCGGGGCAAGCGGCGCCGCTGCCGGGGACGGCGCGCCCTGCGTCAGCACGAGTCCGAGAATAACGGGAGCCCGGCTCAGGGTCTCGGCGAAACGGACGTCGTTCCCGGCGAGGCCGGTCAGCGCCGTCGCAACCGCGGCGCGGCGCGGCGGCTCCGCAAGCGTCGCGAGAAAGGCCTCGGGGCTGGTACGGTCGGGCTCGGAGAACAGCATGTCGAAGGCGATGACCGCGGGCTTGGCCGCCGCCAGGCGCTCGACCAGGGTCGCGACGGTGGTGCGCGGCCACGGCCACTGGCCGACGGCGGCGATCGAGCGATCGTCGACGTCGACGATCCGCACGGGCGCGGTCGTAGGGTCGTAGGCCCCAGTCGACAGCCGCTGGTAGAGGTCGAAGACCTGGTCCTGTACCCTTGTTAATGCGGACGGCTGCCCGAGTCCGAGCATCGCCACGATCGCGACGGGTGTCGTCCAGGCGACATGGTAGAGCCCGCTGCGGAGGGCGACGTGCCGGACGCGCATGAGCGATTTTCTGAGCAGGGCGCTATTTGCCGTTGCCGGTGCCGTTGTTCATGCCGTTGTTGCCGTTGCCGTTGTCGTGACCGGTTGTCGCCGCATTCGTTGGGG
>CAXTQM010000387.1:0-2760 GCA_964246205.1 uncultured Beijerinckiaceae bacterium
CCTCGACACCGCCGAGATCGAGGACACGCTGGGCGCGCTCGACAGGCTGGTCCAGGAGGGCAAGATCCGCCACGTCGGCCTCTCCAACGAGACCGCCTGGGGCGTGTCGCGCTTTCTCCACCTCGCCGAGACGGGCCGAGGTCCTCGCGTGACATCGATCCAGAACGTCTACAGCCTGGTCAGCCGCACCTTCGAGATCGGGCTGGCCGAGATAGCGTTGCGCGAGGACGTGGGTCTGCTGGCCTACTCGCCGCTCGGACAGGGCTATCTCACCGGCAAGTACCAGCGTGGCGCGCGGCCGCCGGGCGCGCGGACGACGCTGTTCGAGCGCGGCACGCGTTACGAGAAGCCGGGCGTCGAGGTGGCGATCGACGCCTACCTCGCCCTGGCGGCCGAGCACGGCATCGACCCCGTCCACCTCGCGCTTGCCTTCGCGACGTCGCGGCCGTTCGTGACCTCGAACATCATCGGCGCGACCTCGATGGCACAGCTCGATGCCTGCCTGGCATCGGTCGACGTCGCGATCACGCCCGAGATCGAGGCGGCGATCAACGCCGTGCACCAGGTCCACCAGAACCCGGCACCCTGAACCATCAAGGGAGGGCAAGGGATGCTCACGCCGGTCGCCAAGAAGAAGATGCGGCAGTTGGCGAAGGCGCTGACCGCCGAGGACCTGCGCGACCTCGCCATCGCCTGCAAGGTCCAGGAAGCCGCCAGGCGCCAGCTGCCCGGCTTGGTCGACGCGCTCATCGCCGACCATCACGACGCGCTGCTCGACCTCCTCGAGTCCAAGATCAACGAGGTGGCGAAGGAGATCGCATCCTGAGTGATCTCGGCCCGCCACCGCCGTTCGCAGGGAGCCCGTCGATCACTCCACGAGCCCCTTGAAGCTGGCGTGCCGCAGCTCGCCCGCGGTGGTCACGCCGCGGTAGGCGATCTCGGCCCTCAGGTCGGGCGCGACCCACACGGCGCCCTTCACCTTCAGCCCCGCGACGGCGCACCGGGGCGTGGCGATCCCGTCGAGCCTCTGCCGCAGCATCGTCGCCACCGCCTCGCTGAAGCCGGTGCCCACGGCTCCGGCGTAACGCAGTGCATGCCCGTCGAAGGTCGCGACCTTGATGTTGGCGAGGGGCGTCCGTACGGCGCCCGAACCCGGCTGGTAGCCGACGATCACGAAGGCGTCGGACCTCACGCACTTGGTCTTGAGCCAGTTGCGGGAGCGCCCGCCGCGGTAGGGCTTGTCGAGGCGCTTCGACACGATGCCCTCGAGGTCCTGCTCGCAGGCGATGCGGAACAGGTCGGCGCCGTCGCCGACGTACTCCTCGCTCATCAGGATCGCCGAGCGCGGCGGGACCACCTGGCAGAGCGCGAGACGGCGGTCCTCGAGAGGCTTCGTCCAGAGTACCTCGCCGTCGAGGAAGAGCAGGTCGAAGGCGTAGAGCACGGCGCGGTCAGAGCCGTGGCGGTCGAGGTCGGCCTGGAGCTCGGCAAAGGACGAGCGGCCGCGCTCGTCGAGGATCACCGCCTCGCCGTCGAGCACCGCCGAGCGGACGGGAAGCTTGGCGAGCGCGGCTGCGATGGCTGGGAAACGCCTGGTCCAGTCGTGCCCGTTGCGGGTACGGATCGTTGCCTTGCCGTCCTCGACGTAGGCCGAGACTCTGTAGCCGTCCCACTTGATCTCATGCACCCACTGCGAACCCGTCGGCGGCTTGTCGACGAGCGTCGGCAGGCATGGCCGCATCCATCCCGGCAGCGGCAGGTCGAAGAGGCCGGCTTGGCGCGGGTCCGCGGGCTTGGCGACGAGGGGTGCGCCGGCGACGCGCTCGACCGCGTCGTCGAACTTCCTGGTGCGAGGTGGCGGGCGCCGCGGCGGCTCGGACATCCGCCGAGAGTGGCAGGGTGGCCTTAAGGACCGGCGAAGGACCGGAACGTCGCGGCAAGCACCATGTTGGCTGCCGTACCGCAGGAGCCGACCATGACGACCGACGCGCTGAAGAAGCTGCACACCGCGATGCTCGACACGCGCCAGGGGTACGAGGTCGCCGAGCGGGAGGCGGAAACGCCCGCGTTGAAGACCCTCTTCGGGCAGATGATCGCGCTCCGAACGAAGGACCACGAAGCCATCCACCATGCCTTAACGCAGCACGGCGAGAAGCCGGACGAGAGCGGCTCGTTCATGGCAACGGTTCACAAGACGATGACGAGCGCACGGTCTGCGGTGACCGGCATCGACGCGAACGCGCTCTCGCCCTTCATCAAAGGCGAAGAATCGATCCTCGAGGAGTACGACGCTGCGATCAAGGAGGCGTCCGCCGACAGCGCGACGCGCGAGGTGCTCGCCGGGCAGAGAACCGCGCTGTCCGCCAAGATCGAAGAGATAAAATCGATGAAGGCTTCCGCCTAGCGTCGCGGGACGCTTACTCCTGTTCGCGGCCGGGTTTTCCACGAACGAGGGCCGCCCGCTCACGCGCAGCGGCCCGCTTGCCGAGATCAAGGCTTGGATGCGCGCGCGGGCGGACCAGCCCGACCTCGGGATCGAGGCGGTGTCGCGGACCGGCTGAGATCGTGCGTCTTCGTCGCGGATTGCTCGCGTCGGGCGTCGCCGAAGCCGCGAGCTTCTATGTCTGCGTCGACGGCGAGTGCGGCCGCCCTGCACCTCTCTCGTACGACCGTTTCGCGATCTGACTGCCGTTGCCTTGCGCGATAACCATCGACTTCGCGAGGCGACACGACGACGTGCCGACCGTCTGCGGCAGGGCC
>CAXTQM010000388.1:0-2752 GCA_964246205.1 uncultured Beijerinckiaceae bacterium
CCCGTCTCGCTGATCCACAAGGACCTGCGGCCCAAGATGCTGGCGGATCCGAACTACCTCAACGAGCACCACATCCGCATCTTCGACAAGAACGGGCAGGAGGTGCCGTCCTCCTCGATCAACTGGAACTCCAACCAGGCGTTCGGCTACAATTACAAGGAAGATCCGGGCACCGAGAACTCGCTCGGCGTGGTGCGCATCAACATCAACAATCCCTACGGCGTCTACATGCACGACACGCCGGAGAAGGGCGTGTTCGGCGACGACAACCGCTTCGTGTCCTCGGGCTGCATCCGCGTGCAGAACGTGCGCGACTACGTGCAGTGGCTGCTGAAGGACACGGCCGGCTGGGACCGCCCGCACATCGACGAGGCGATCCGCTCGGGCCAGCAGGTGAACGTGAAGCTGGCGCAACCGGTGCCGGTCTACTGGGTCTACATCACGGCCTGGGCGAGCCCCAACGGCCTGGTGCAGTTCCGCGACGACATCTACCAGCGCGACGGGTTCTCCAACAGCGCCACGGGTTCGATCGGGCGGCCCGAGCCGCAGGACGGCGCCGGCGGCGACGACGGTGCCGTCAGCCGCACCAGCTACCGCGGCGGCGATCGGGACCTCGAGCCCGGCCCGGACGACCGCTAGACATGGGCGCGACCTCACTTTTCTTGAGGCTAGTCCGAATTAAATCTGTCGGGCGGCGACTATGCCGCCCCTCGCCTCGCGTGCTAAAAGCAACCCTTCGGAATACAAGAACCGGCCGCGCATAAGCGGCTCGCTTTCCCAAGGGGCTCTCATGACCAAGTCCGACGCCGGCTGGCGCGACTCGACGACCTTTTTCCACGCCGATCTCCAGTCAGTCGATCCGGACATGGCCAAGGCCATCGACCAGGAACTCGGTCGCCAGCGCGACGAGATCGAGCTGATCGCCTCCGAGAATATCGTCTCCAAGGCGGTCATGGAGGCCCAGGGTTCGGTCCTTACCAACAAGTATGCCGAGGGCTACCCGGGCCGCCGCTACTACGGCGGGTGCCAGTACGTCGACATCGCCGAGAAGCTGGCGATCGAGCGCGCCACCGAACTGTTCGGCGTCGGCTTCGCCAACGTGCAGCCGAACTCCGGCAGCCAGGCCAACCAGGGCGTTTTCCTCGCGCTGATCAAGCCGGGCGACGTGTTCATGGGCCTCGACCTCGCAGCCGGCGGCCATCTGACGCACGGCTCCAAGGTCAACGTCTCGGGCAAGTGGTTCAACCCGGTGTCCTACGGTGTCCGCAAGGACGATTACCGCATCGACATGGACGAGGTGCAGAAACTCGCCGAGGAGCACAAGCCCAAGCTCATCATCGCCGGCGGCTCGGCCTACCCGCGCCATTGGGACTTCAAGCGCTTCCGCGAGATCGCCGACTCGATCGGCGCCTACTTCATGGTCGACATGGCGCATTTCGCCGGCCTGGTCGCCGCCGGCCTGCATCCCTCGCCGTTCCCGCACGCCCACGTTGCCACCACGACGACCCACAAGACGTTGCGCGGACCCCGCGGCGGCATGATCCTGACGGACGATGCCGACCTCGCCAAGAAGTTCAACTCGGCGATCTTCCCCGGCATCCAGGGCGGCCCGCTGATGCACGTCATCGCCGCCAAGGGCGTCGCCTTCGGCGAGGCGCTGAAGCCGGAGTTCAAGTCGTACATTCAGCAGGTGATCGACAACGCCTCGACGCTCGCCGAGACGCTAGAGTCGAAGGGCTACAAGATCACCACCGGCGGCACCGACAACCACCTCATGCTGGTTGATCTGCGCGACAAGGGCATCACCGGCAAGGCCGCCGAGCAGTCGCTCGGCCGCGCCCACATTACCTGCAACAAGAACGGCGTGCCGTTCGACGAAGCCTCGCCGATGGTGACCTCGGGCATCAGGCTCGGGTCGCCGGCTGCCACCTCGCGCGGCTTCGGCCATGCCGAGTTCCAGGAAATCGGCGAGATGGTCGCCACCTGCCTCGACGGCCTCAAGGCCAACGGCGAGGAGGGCAACGCCGCCGTCGAGGACAAGGTGCGCGCTCAGGTGGCCAAGCTGACCAAGCGCTTCCCGATCTACTGAGCGACGCGCGTGCGCTGTCCCTATTGCGGCAGCCTCGAAACCCAAGTGAAGGATTCGCGGCCGACGGAGGACTCCTCGTCCATACGCCGGCGGCGGATCTGCCCCGACTGCGGCGGCCGTTTCACCACGTTTGAGCGCGTGCAATTGCGCGAACTCGTGGTGGTGAAGAAGTCTGGCCGCCGCGTTGCATTCGATCGCGACAAGCTGATGCGTTCGCTCGAGGTCGCGCTGCGCAAGCGTCCGGTCGAGGGCGAACGGGTCGAGCGCATGGTCAACGGCATCGTTCGTCAGCTCGAGAGTCAGGGCGACAGCGAAATCCAGTCCGAGCGCATTGGCGAGCTGGTCATGGAAGGCTTGCGGGCGCTCGACGGCGTCGCCTACGTGCGTTTCGCCTCGGTCTATCGCAACTTCCGAGAAGCCCGCGATTTCAACATGTTGATCGACGAGCTTGCCAGCCAGCCTGAAGACGAGCCGGGCCGGCCCAGGCCCGAGACCGCGTCGAGCCGGGCGTGAGCGGGCGTTTGGCGCCGGTGCTCGATGCCACGTTCATCGGGGCCGACGACCGCTTCATGGCGGCGGCGCTGGCCTTTGGGCGTCGTGGGCTCGGCCGCACCGCACCCAATCCGAGCGTCGGAGCACTCCTCGTGAAGGACGGTGTCGTGC
>CAXTQM010000389.1:0-2738 GCA_964246205.1 uncultured Beijerinckiaceae bacterium
TCCGTCGACGAGGCAGTGCGCGCCGCCGTCGAGGCGGCCGAAGCCGGCATCCCGGCGCTCTGCTTCTTCCCGATGACCGATCCGTCGCTCAAGGATCCGCGAGGCGGCGAGGCAACCAACCCGGACAACCTCGTGTGCCGGGCGCTGCGCGCCATCAAGGCCGAGGTGCCGCAGATCGGCCTCATGACCGATGCCGCGCTCGACCCCTACACCACCCACGGCCACGACGGCGTGATGGCCGGCGAGGAGATCCTCAACGACGAGACGGTGCACCTGCTCTGCCAGCAGTCGCTCAACCAGGCGCGCGCCGGCTGCGACATCATCTCGCCTTCCGACATGATGGATGGTCGCGTCGGCGCCATCCGCGCGGCGCTCGACGGCGAGGGCTTCGAGCACGTCCAGATCATGAGCTACGCGGCCAAGTACGCGAGCGCGTTCTACGGGCCGTTCCGCGACGCCATCGGCACCAAGGCGGTGCTCGTCGGCGACAAGCGCACCTACCAGATGGACCCGGCCAACTCGGACGAGGCGCTGCGCGAGGTCGCCGCCGACATCGAGGAGGGCGCCGACATGGTGATGGTGAAGCCCGGCCTGCCCTACCTCGACATCATCCGCCGCGTGAAGGACACGTTCGCCGTCCCGACCTTCGCCTACCAGGTCAGCGGCGAATACGCGATGATCGAGGCCGCCGCCCGCAACGGCTGGATCGACGGCGACCGCGCGATGATGGAGAGCCTCGTCGCCTTCAAGCGCGCCGGCTGCGACGGCGTGCTGACGTACTACGCGCTGAAGGTGGCGAAGCGGCTGAAGGGCGGACGCTAGCCCCGCGCGAGGTCCGATCCGCCCGCGACGGCCCTGCCCTACGCCGCCTTGTCGAGCCCGTAGAGCGTGTGCAGCGTGCGCACCGCGAGCTCGGTGTAGGCGGCATCGATCAGCACGGAGAACTTGATCTCCGAGGTCGTGATCGCGCGGATGTTGATGCCCTTGTCCGACAGCGCCTTGAAGGCCCTGGCGGCGATGCCGGCGTGAGAGCGCATGCCCACCCCGATCGCCGACACCTTGACCACGTCGGTCGAGCCGTCGATCAGCTCGAAGCCGATGGCGGCCTTCCTGGCTTCGAGCAGCGCGCAAGCGCGGTCGTACTCCGCGGCCGTCGTCGTGAAGGTCATGTCGGTGTGGCGGGCGTCACCCGAGGCCACCTGAATGATCATGTCGACGTTGATGCCGGCGTCCGCCAGCGGCCCGAAGATCGCCGCGGCGACGCCGGGGGAATCCTTGAGGTGGCGAAGGGTGATCTGCGCCTCGTCGCGCGAGAAGGCGATGCCGGTCACAACCTGCTGTTCCACGATGTCGTCCTCCTCACAAATCAGCGTGCCCGGGCTCGGCGCGGCGGGGTCGTCGAAAGACGAGCGCACGAAGGTTTTCACGCGATGCACCATGGCAAGCTCGACGGAGCGCACCTGCAGCACCTTGGCGCCGAGCGAGGCCATCTCGAGCATCTCCTCGAAGGCCACGCGGTCGAGCCGACGCGCCTTGGGCACCACGCGCGGATCGGTCGTGTAGACGCCGTCGACGTCGGTGTAGATGTCGCAACGGTCGGCACCGATGGCGGCGGCGACCGCCACGGCGGACGTGTCGGATCCGCCGCGGCCCAGCGTCGCTATGCGACCGGTGGCCTCGTGCACGCCCTGGAAACCGGCGACCACGGCGACCTCACGCCGGGCGAAACCAGCGGCAAGGTTGGCGTCGTCGATCGCCTCGATGCGGGCGACGCCGTGGGCGTCGGAGGTTCGAATGGGGACCTGCCAGCCCTGCCAGGAGCGGGCCGGCACGCCGGCCTGCTGAAGGGCGATGGCGAGGAGACCGGCGGTGACCTGCTCGCCCGAGGCCACCACGGCATCGTATTCGCGAGGATCGTAGAGCGGCGAAGCGTCCTTGACCCAGGCGACCAGCTCGTTGGTCTTGCCCGACATGGCCGAGACCACCACCGCTACCTCGTGGCCCGCCTCGACCTCGCGCTTCACGTGGCGGGCGACGTTGCGGATGCGGTCGAGGTCGGCGACGGAAGTGCCGCCGAACTTCATCACGAGACGGGACATGTACGGGTTGGGGCTCTCAGCGGCGCTGCGAAAAAGGCGCGCCTTCATGGAGAGCCGGCGCGGTCACGTCAATCGCGCCGCGCCGTGACGGCGAATGCCCTGTGCGTCAGAGCCGACGTCGACCGTAGCCGCCGCTGCCGATGCCGACCAGCCGCAGGATGAACAGCAGGATGACCGCGCCGATCACCGCGTTGATGACGAGGCCGACGACGCCATGGGCGAGCAAGACATGGAAGTGATTGAGCAGGTAGTCGCCGATGAAGGCGCCGATGATGCCGACGATGAAGTCGCCGATCAGCCCGAAGCCGCCGCCGTCCACGATCAGCCCGGCGATCCAGCCGGCGACGATGCCCACGATGATGATGATGACCCAGCTCTGGGCGGACAGGTGCATGACGAGGGCCTCCACTTTCCGCCGCAAAGCTTCGGACCACCTCGCCCGTTCCATCAGGACACGGCTGTCGTAGGCGGAGACGGTGCACGATCCGCGTTGGGCACCGTCCTTGCGCGCCGCGTGGCGCGTAGCACGCTTGTTGCGAGGCTTGTCGGGAACACCCGGAGCCCGCCATGTCCCAAGTTCCCGCCGGCTCGCCGCAGCGCTGGTTTCAGCTGCTGCTCGGACTGATCGTCATGATGGCG
>CAXTQM010000390.1:0-2719 GCA_964246205.1 uncultured Beijerinckiaceae bacterium
CTCGCCGGCATCGCCGCCTCGACGCTCGACGGCCTGCTCCACGGCGCCGGCGACGCGGTGATCGGGGTCAACCCGGCGGGCGACGACGTCGCCACCGCCACGCGGCTGCTCGTCATGCTCGACGAGATGCGCGAACGCTGGGCCATCCCGACGCAGAGCTGCGTGCTGACCCACGTCACCAATTCGATCGAGATCATGAACCGCGGCGCGCCGGTCGACCTCGTGTTCCAGTCGATCGCCGGGACGCAGGCGACCAATGCCGGCTTCGGGGTCACGCTGGCGATCCTGCGCGAGGCGCGCGAGGCGGCGCTGGCGCTGGATCGCGGGACGCTCGGCTCCAACGTCATGTATTTCGAGACCGGCCAGGGCGCCGCGCTCTCGGCCGACGCCCACCACGGCATCGACCAGCAGACGGTCGAGGCTCGCGCCTACGCCGTCGCCCGCGCCTTCGATCCGCTGATCGTCAACACCGTCGTCGGCTTCATCGGGCCGGAATATCTCTACGACGGCAAGCAGATCGTGCGCGCCGCGCTCGAGGACCATTTCTGCGCCAAGCTGATGGGCCTGCCGATGGGGGTCGACGCCTGCTATACCAATCATGCCGAGGCCGACCAGGACGACATGGACGGGCTGATGACGCTGCTGGCGGTGGCCGGCACGACCTTCCTCATCACCGTGCCCGGCGCCGACGACGTCATGCTGAACTACCAGAGCCTGTCGTTCCACGACGCGCTCTACCTGCGCTCGGTCATGGGCGTGCGCGCGGCGCCGGAGTTCGAGGCCTGGCTGGCGGGCATGGGCATGAAGGACGAAGCCGAGCGCATCCTGCCGCGGCCGGAAGACGGACGGCTGATGCGGCTTGTCGAGGGCGTGCGGGGGTGAGGCGCCTGTAGAAAAGCAGTACAGTTCCATTGGTCTGGACACCCGCGAGTAGATCGGTCAGGCTGCACCCATTACTGCCGCTCGGCACTAACGAGCATCCGGCTCCATTGAGACGAACGCTCCCTTTAGGCTCGCTCCAAGACGATGCGCGAACGCCGATCATTTGAGACTGCGAAACGCTGGCTTCGGCTCGGGCGACTTGGCAACACTGCCATGGCCGCCTCGATCGCCCGCCCGTTCGCCGACGTGCTGATGGACTTCGAGTCGCTAGGGCATGGCTGCGAGTTCGGCATGGTCCAGCGCACCTGCGGCGCCGAGCCGCTCGGCCTCTTCCGTTTCGCCGGTTCGGTCATCTCCAATTTGATCCGCGTTCTCGAGACCGAGCTCGACGACTTCATGACCGCCGAGGATGTCGCCTTGCAAGTTCGCGACGACCAAGAATTCATGACTTTCAGTCGATCGTATTCGGACTTCTACTCGCATACACACTGCTTCATCCACTCGCACGACGAAGCGACCGTCCTCGCCAACGAAATCAGGAAAGCCGCTTATCTCAAATCGCGCTTCATGGCCGATTGGCGAGACGCCGCGCGCATCTACGTCTACTGCAGCTGCGAGGACGAGGCGATGATACTCAGGCTTCTCGACGCCCTGCTGGCGCGGTCGAGCTGCGTGCTGCTGTGGGTGGTCAGGGCGGAGCTTCCAGAACAACGCGGCCGTGTCGAGAGACTGAATGCTAACCTGCTGAAAGGGTACATCGGCCATTGCGGCACTTTTGCCTGGGGGCCGCGGCTGGACCTGCCCGCCTGGGGCATGCTCTGCCGGGCGGCGCACGCGATCGTCAAAGGTACGGCGGAGGTGGCGACGCTCGCGCCGCTGGCGGCGACCTTCCGGTGGGCGAAGGGCCCCAACGGCATCTTCAAGGCGAACGGCTCCGACGGACGTTGCCGTATCTTGAGGACAACGGCGTTCCACCTCCCCGCGGCGCAGGTGACGGTGACGTCGGACGCCGAAAAGAACGATCTCGTCGTCTTCTCGATGTGGGTGCTGCTCACCAAGACTTTCACGGGCCGCGGCCTCCTCTTGGACTCCGCGGACGCAAAAGCGGTCAACTTTCGACGCGCCGACCCGGACCTGCTGTCGGAATGGCAGCAAATGTGGCTCGTCATGCGGATCACAGATCCTGGGTGTCCGCTGACGATCCAAGTGACCGTGGAAGCCGAGGCCGGATCGCAATTCGAGTTCGGTGGATGGCGGATCGAACGCGGCGGCATTGCGGACGAGGGGCTTCGCCCGCGGGACACGGCAATACAAACGGCGGCGCCCGAGCCGCTCGGCGCCCGATGGCCCGGTGACCGCATCGCCAGCGTCGCCGCATCGGCCTTGAGGCTCGTTTCACGCCGGCGGCTTCCCGCGGAAGCGAAGGACGCCGATGCGAGCCTCGACCGGCTGGCCCTCGCCCTCCTCGAAGAAGCGGACGCGAGGATGAAAGCCGGTTTGTTCGACGAGGCCGGGCTGATCCTCACCGCGGCGAAGACGCTGCACCCGTGGAAGGCCGAGCTTTTCTCCCACCATGCACTGTGCGCCGAGATGCGCGGCGATCTGCGAGAAGCGGAAACACGATGGGAGGAACTTGTCCGCATTTTTCCTCATATCGCGGTTGGCCACTATCGTCTTGCGGCAGTCTTGCTTCGAACGGGCGATATCCTCAAAGCGCTCGAGACCATCGAGCGGGCTCTGCCTGATCATTGCCGGGATGTCGCTATGCTCGTCGAGGCAGCGCGGGTCTTCCATGCGGCTGGACGCCGGGAAGAGTCGCTCGCCTGGTGGGATGCCG
>CAXTQM010000391.1:0-2715 GCA_964246205.1 uncultured Beijerinckiaceae bacterium
GGCTCGCGTGACCGCCGTGGATCGCTCGGCCGAGCGAATGAAGCCGCTTTACGCCAACCTCGCCCGGCTAGGGCTCGAGGCCGAGCTGCTCGTCTCGGACTCCACCAGCCTGAAGCTGCCGCCGTTCGACGCCGTGCTGCTCGATGCACCGTGCCTAGGCACCGGCACGCTGCGCCGCCACCCCGACATCGCCTGGACCAAGAAGCCGGGCGATCTCGCCGCGCTCATCGCGCTGCAGGCCAAGCTGCTCGACAACGCCGTCAACCTGCTGCGTCCCGGCGGCACGCTAGTCTATTGCACCTGCTCGATCGAGCCGGAGGAGGGCGAGGCGCAGATCGCCGCCCTCGTGCGCCGCAACCCCGACGTGATGCGCTCGCCGATCACCTTGGACGAGGTCGGCGGCATCGCCGAGATACTCAACGCCCGGGGCGAGATGCGCTCGCTGCCTTGCCACATGGCCGATCCCGAGCCGCGCTTCGCCGGCATCGACGGCTTCTTTGCTGCGCGCCTCAAGCGGCGGGGATAGCTCCTTCCGCGCAGCGGAGCAGGGCACGCGCGCCGCCTGCTCGCCGCGTGCGACGATCAGGCGGCGGCGAGCAGGCCTCTGATGCGGGTCGCGAGCCCGTCGAGCGCGAACGGCTTGGTCATGACGTGCATGCCCGCCTCGAGAGAGCCCTGGCCCATCACGGCGCTCTCCGCGTAGCCGGTGATGAACAGCACCTTGAGGCTCGGTCGCAGCACGCGGCCGGCGTCGGCGACCTGCCGCCCGTTCATGCCGCCGGGCAGCCCGACATCGGTGACGAGCAGGTCGATGCGCGCCTGCGAGCGCAGGATCGCCAGCCCGGTGGTGCCGTCGTGGGCCTCGATCGCGGCGTAGCCGAGATCCTCCAGCACCTCGACGACCAGCATGCGGACCGTCGGCTCGTCGTCGACGATCAGCACGGTCTGCCCCGCCTCCGCGCGTGGCGCCGGCGACAGCTGCGCGGCGCTCTCGCCTGCTACGGCGCCGATGTGGCGCGGCAACAGCAGGCGCATGGTGGTGCCCATGCCGACCGTCGAATGAACGCGGACCTGACCGTTCGACTGCCGCGCGAAGCCGTAGATCATCGACAGGCCGAGCCCGGTGCCGGCACCGAGCGGCTTGGTGGTGAAGAAGGGGTCGAACACGCGCGCGATCACCTCGGGCGGCATGCCGGTGCCGGTGTCGCTGACGCTGAGCGAGACATAGTCGCCCGGCGGCAGGTCGCGCGACTCGGCTTCGAAGCCGTCGAGCCGCTTGTTCTCTGTCTCGATGACGATGCGACCCCCGTCTGGCATGGCGTCGCGCGCGTTGATGCACAGGTTGAGCAGCGTGTTCTCAAGCTGGCTGCGATCGACCAGCGTCGGCCACAGTCCGAGGTCGTCGCGCACCTCGACTGCGATCTCGGGGCCGACCGTGCGGTCGATCATGTCGCGCAGCCCGGCGACGAGGCGGGTGACGTCGGTCGCCTCGGGCTCCAGCGTCTGCCGGCGCGAGAAGGCGAGCAGCCGATGGGTCAGCGCCGCCGCTCGCGCCGCCGCGTCCTGCGCTGCGCCGAGATAGCGGTCGGCGCCATCCATGCGGCCCTGATCGAGGCGGCGCTTCAGCATGTCGAGGCCGCCGGTGATCCCGGTGAGGAGATTGTTGAAATCGTGCGCGAGGCCACCGGTGAGCTGGCCCACCGCCTCCATCTTCTGCGACTGGCGCAGCGCTTCCTCTGCCTGTCGCTGGTCGGTGATGTCGCGGCCGCAGAACAGCACCATCCGATCGCCGGCCTCGTTGCGGCCGATCGGCGCCACCCAGACGCTGAGCGCGAACGGTGGGTCTGATCCGATGGTGCGGACAGCCTCGTAGCGCTGCACCTCTCCGGTCTGCCAGCATTCGCGCGCGTAGCGGGTCACGGTCTCGGCGGCATCGGCGTCGAACACCTCTGCCGGCGCGCGGCCGGCAACGTCCTCGCGTTTCTGACGGAAGCGGCCGGAGGCGGCGCGGTTAAGGTCATCGTAGATGACCTCGCCGTCGGCGGTGAGCCGGAAGAGGTGCATGGTGTCTGGGGACGACTCGAAGCTGGCGCGGAACCGCGACAGGCTGGCCTGCAGGGCGCGGGTGCGGTCGTCGACCTTGGTCTCGAGCTGGTGCGTGAGCGCGACAAGCTCGTCCTCGGCGCGGCGGCGCTCGATGGCGTTGCGGGTACGCCCGGCGACCTCGCGGATGAATTCGACCTCGGCCGTCGTCCAGTCGCGCGACACGGCGTCGAGCACGAAGAAGAGGGCGACGGGTCTGCCGTCCTCGATGACCGGCACGTTGATCGCCGAGCGGATGCCGCGCGACACCGAGATGGAGGCCGTGTCGCGCGTACGCGGGTCGGTCGTGACGTCGGCGACGATTACCTCGCGCCCGGCGACGATATCCTCGAGGTGGCTGCCGTATTCGCGGAAGGCGTGTGGCCCGGCGGCGCTGGGCAAGGTGCCGGCGCGCCAATCGTCGGCGATGATCGCGGTCTCGTTGGGCAGGTCTATCACGGCGTAGCCGGCGCGGGTCACGGCGAGCGTGCGGCCGACGATCTCGGCGGCGGCGAAGGCGAGTTCCGAGGGCTCCCGCAGGTCGCGCAACCGGTCTCCGATCAGCAGCAGCGCCTCGCGCTTGGCATCGGCCTTCACCTTCTCGGAAACTTCGGAGAAGATGACCGCGAAACG
>CAXTQM010000392.1:0-2704 GCA_964246205.1 uncultured Beijerinckiaceae bacterium
GGCATGCTGAAGCGCGAGAAGGTCGACCTCACCGGCGACGATTGCCGCGAGGGCCTCACCTGCGTGCTCAGCGTCAAGGTGCCGGATCCGAAGTTCTCGTCGCAGACCAAGGACAAGCTGGTCTCCTCCGAGGTGCGACCAGTGGTCGAAAGCCTAGTTAACGAGATGCTCGACCGGTGGCTGGAGGAGCATCCGGCCGATGCCCGTACCGTCACCGCCAAGGTGATAGAGGCGGCGCAGGCTCGCGAGGCGGCGCGCAAGGCGCGCGAGTTGACCCGCCGCAAGGGCGCGCTCGACGTCGCCAATCTGCCGGGCAAGCTGGCCGACTGCCAGGAGCGCGACCCCGCCAAGGCCGAGTTGTTTCTGGTCGAGGGCGACAGCGCCGGGGGCTCCGCCAAGCAGGGCCGCGCCCGCGAGTACCAAGCCATCCTGCCGCTCAAGGGCAAGATCCTAAACGTGGAGAGGGCTCGCTTCGACCGCATGCTGGGCAGCCAGGAGATCGGCACGCTGATCACCGCGCTGGGCACCGGCATTGGCCGCGACGACTTCAACGCCGACAAGCTGCGCTATCACAAGATCATCATCATGACGGATGCCGACGTCGACGGCTCGCACATCCGCACCCTGCTGCTGACGTTCTTCTTCCGCCAGATGCGCGAGCTGATCGACCGCGGCCACGTCTACATCGCCCAGCCGCCGCTCTACAAAGTGAAGCGCGGCTCGTCCGAGATGTACCTGAAGGACGAGCGCGCGCGGGAGGACTACCTCATCGCGCACGGCCTCGACGGCACTGTGCTGCGCGTCGCCGGCGGCGAGGAGCGCGCCGGGGCCGACCTGCGCACGCTGATTGAGGAAGCGCGCCAGGTGCGTCACCTGCTCACCGGCCTGCACTCGCGCTACGATCGCGGCATCGTCGAGCAGGCGGCGATCGCCGGCGCGCTGCAGCCCATCGACGACGACGACCACGCCGACAGCCACGTCGCGACGCTCGCCCAGAGGCTCGACGCGCGCTCCGACGAGACCGAGCGCGGCTGGAGCGGCCGCATCGAGAACGGCGGTTATGTGCTGTCCCGCGAGGTCCGCGGCGTGACCCAGGCGGCGATCCTCGACGCCGGGCTACTGGCCTCGGCCGAGGCACGACGCCTTTCCGAGCACACGCAGACGCTGGCCGACGTCTACGGCCGGCCGGCGCTGATGGTGCGCAAGGGCGACGAGCGCCAAATCGCCGGCCCGGGCGAGCTGCTCGACGCCATCATGGCCGCCGGCGCCAAGGGCATCTCGCTGATGCAGCGCTACAAGGGTCTGGGCGAGATGAACGCCGACCAGCTCTGGGAAACCACGCTCGACCGCGAGGCGCGCTCGCTGCTCCAGGTCAAGATCAACGAGGGCGCCGAGGCCGACGACATCTTCGTCAAGTTGATGGGCGACGTGGTCGAGCCCAGGCGCGAGTTCATCCAGGACAACGCGCTGAGCGTGGCAAACCTGGACGTGTAGCCACAGCCTGTGTCCGCGTGTCCGTGGGAAAACGCTTAGGTCACACGACTTCAAGCCGGCGGTGTGGAAGCGCGGGTAGTTCCACGGCGATGGGATCGTCCGGGCGCACGGTGCCGCCGCGGCGCACCACGCCCATGATGCCGGCCTTGCGCAGCAGGCTTCCGTCGGCGGTCTTGCCGAACATGGCCTTGGCGAGCCCCTTGCCGAGCGCGTCGATCTTCTTGCACGGGTCGCGGATGCCGGAGATCTCGACGACCGCCTCGCCGATGCGAAAGGTGGCGCCCGTCGGCATGGCGGCGAGGTCGAGCCCCGCCGTCAGCACGTTCTCGCCCATCGCGCCGGGCGCCAGCGCGTAGCCGAGCGCGGCCATCTCGTCGAAGAGCTCGATGGGGAGGAAGTGCACCTGCGCCAGGTTCGGCGCCTTGCGATCGAGCTTGATGCGATAGAGGTGCTGCACGGTGACGCCGGCGTGGGCGTCGCCCTCGACGCCGAGGCCTTCGAGCAGCACGATCTCGGGCTGCGGCACCTTGGAGAAGCCGTGCTCGGGGCAGCGGCTCACCGCCACCACCGTGCCCGCCTCGCGGCCCGGCGTTTGAGCCGGGCTCACCAGGTCTCGCCGAACGGCCGCGCCTCGACCTCGAAGCTCCAGGCCGAGCGGTCCTGACGAACGAGGTCGGCGGCGCGGCGGACCGCGGCCATGGCCGCATCGACCGACGCGGCGTCGCCGACGTCGCAGGCGTAGGCTCTGGCCTCCCCAATTTCGGTCGCGAGCGCGTTGCCGTACTCGGTGCCGCGCGCGAGCAGCGCCAGGCGGTAGCCGTCGGCGCGGGAGCGCCTGGCCAAAGTTGTGCCGTTGCCGGGGCCGACCCCGGCGACGATGGCGAGCGGCGCCGGCACTATTCGGCGGCGATGCGCTGCGGCTGCAGCTCAGCCAGCGCGTGGCGCAGGTCGTCGATCAGGTCGAGCGGGTCCTCAAGCCCGACCGAGAGCCGCAGCATGCCGTCGGTGATCCCAGCCTTGGCCCGCGCCTCCGGCGTGAGCCGCTGGTGCGTGGTGGTGGCGGGGTGGGTGATGATGCTCTTGGCGTCGCCGAGGTTGTTCGAGATCAGCACAATCTCCAGCGCATTGGCGAAGGTAAAGGCGCCGGCCTTGCCGCCCTCGACCTCGAAGGTGACCAGCGTCGAGCCGCCGGACATCTGCCGCTTGATGA
>CAXTQM010000393.1:0-2694 GCA_964246205.1 uncultured Beijerinckiaceae bacterium
CGGTGAGGAACAGCATCTGGTCGTCGGTCATGCCGTCGGGCACAACCATCGGCGCGACATCGGCCATCGGCACGCGGACGTACTCGGCCTGCCCGCCGGAATAGCCACCGGTGAGATGGGAATAGCCGAACAAACCGGCGGTGGTGTAGCCAAACTGCTTGGCGGCCATTTCAGCGTTGCGGTTGGAGCGCTCGCAAACAGAGTAATTGCCGAGCTTACACTGTCGGCATTCGCCGCAATTGATGTTGAACGGCACGACGACGCGCTGGCCCTTCTTCAGCTTGTGGTTCGGGCTGCCGACTTCAACGACCTCGCCCATGAACTCGTGGCCTAGCACGTCGCCCGACTTCATCGTGGGCATCAGCCCGTCCATGAGATGGAGGTCGGAACCGCAGATCGCGCAGCTCGTCACCTTGACAATGACGTCGCGTGAGTCCTCGATCGTCGGATCGGGCACGGTGTCGCACCGGATGTCGTTCTTGCCGTGCCAACAAAGGGCGCGCATGGGTTTCTCCGGAAGGGTCGCAGGGAGCGACGGCGGACCAAGCAATGTCCGACAAGTGAGAGCCCTGATGATCGTTCCAGAAAACTCTATTGTTACGGGATTAACGGTTGCCGGCGCGATTTTCGCGGTCGTCTAGAAGTACTAACCCGCGGTAGTTGCGACTTCGTGATCGCATCATGGGTTGGCTCCTCGCTCGGCGATCAATGCGTTTCGACGGCGGCCACATCGGCCTTCACAGGCAAGGCCACGTCTGCGGCTTGGATTACGCTCGCTCTTCCGAATGACGCGGTCGCACGAATGCAAAGGGCCGCGGGACAGAAGCCCCGCGGCCCGAACGCTATCCTCGAAACGAGAGCTTACTCGGCGGCTTGCTGGTGGAAGCTGTCGGAGACGGTGTCGCCGCCTTGACGAGCGGCACGGACGCCGGCCTCGTAGTCGGGGTGCACCTTGCCGAAGTGAGCGAGTTGGCGCTCGGCAATCTCCTCGGGAATTCCATCCATCGCCTCGGCGATGTTCGAGAACAGGCGCTTCTTCTGGCCGGCGTCGAAGATGTTGAACAGCGCGCGGACCTGGACGTAGTCGTCGTTGCCTTCGCGATGGTCGTAGTGGTCGGCATCGCCGTGGATGCGCAGCGGCGGCTCCTTCACCGACGGATCGGCGACCGGGCCGTTGAACGAGTTGGGCTCGTAATAGGCATCCGGGTTGGCCATGATCGGCAGGAAGTTGCCCATGCCGTCACGGTTGTAGGTGGCGACATGCGAGATCGGGCGGTTGACCGGCAGCGCCTCGTAATGGATGCCCATGCGGTGGCGATGGGCATCGGCATACGAGAACACGCGAGCCTGCAGCATCTTGTCGGGCGAGAAGCCGATGCCCGGCACGACGTTCGACGGCGAAAACGCCGCCTGCTCGATCTGCTGGAAGTAGTTGTCGGCGTTGCGGTTGAGTTCGAGCGTGCCGACGTCGATCATCGGGAACTCGGCGTGGGGCCAGGTCTTCGTCAGGTCGAACGGGTTGTAGGATGTGTGCTCGGCCTGCTCTTCGGTCATGATCTGAATTTGGAACTTCCACTTCGGGAAGCGCCCGGCCTCGATGCCGCCGAAGAGATCCTCCTGGTAGGACTCACGGGTCTTGGCGATGACCTGGTTGCCTTCCTCGTTGGTGTAGAACTGGTGGCCCTGCTGGGTCTTGAAGTGGAACTTCACCCAGTATCGCTCGCCCTTCTCGTTCCAAAGCGAGAACGTGTGCGAGCCGTAGCCGTTGACGTATTGCGGACCCTTGGGAAGGCCGCGGTCGGACATCAGAATGGTGACCTGGTGCAGCGACTCGGGAGAGAGCGACCAAAAATCCCACATCGCCGTCGGCGAGCGCATGTTGGTGCGCGGGTGACGCTTCTGCGTGTGGATGAAGTCGGGGAACTTAAGCGGGTCGCGAACGAAAAACACCGGCGTGTTGTTGCCGACGATGTCCCAGTTGCCTTCCTGCGTGTACATCTTGATGGCAAAACCACGCACGTCGCGCTCGGCATCAGCCGCTCCGGCCTCGCCAGCGACTGTCGAAAACCGCAGCAGCAGCGGCGTCTCGGTGCCGGGCTGCAGAACCTTGGCGATCGTGTACTTCGAGATGTCATGCTCGATCTTGAGCGTGCCGAACGCGCCCCAGCCCTTGGCATGAACGACGCGCTCGGGAATGCGCTCGCGGTTCTGGTGCGCCATCTTCTCGATGAGCTTGTAGTCCTCGAGCAGCAGAGGGCCGCGCGGGCCGGCGGTGCGAGAGTTGTTGTTGTCAGCAATTGGATTGCCGGCGGTGGTCGTCATCCTCGGAGCCAAGGGGCATCCTCCTGGTTGGCTGGGCCTAGAATCGTTCTAGCGGGCCGCTCACCATAGGACAAATCGATTGTCGCTATCATCTTGATAGGCAGCGCCTATCCGATAAGCTGCTGGCCATGAACCTCCGCGATCTTCGCTACGTCGTCGCCGTCGCCGACCACGGCCATTTCGGTAAGGCGGCCGAGGCCTGCGCCGTCAGCCAGCCGACGCTGTCCGGTCAGATCCTCAAGCTGGAGAAGGAGCTCGGCGTCGATCTGTTCGAGCGCGACGGCAAGACCATCCGCCTGACGATGGCCGGCCAGCCGATCCTCCTGCATGCGCGCCGCGCCATCACCGCCGCCGACGACCTGCTCGCCGCCG
>CAXTQM010000394.1:0-2682 GCA_964246205.1 uncultured Beijerinckiaceae bacterium
GAGCCCGACTTCACCGGTTTCGCCACCACCCGCGCCTATGCCGAGGCCGGGCTGGGGCCGCTCGACGACGCCTATCGCGTGCAGAACCTGCTGGAAGAGCTCGGCATGACGGGGGACGAGGACCCGGCCAGCCTCTCCGGCGGCGAGGCGCGGCGCGCGGCCATCGTGCGCGTGCTGGCGCCCGAGCCCGACATCCTGCTGCTCGACGAGCCCACCAACCATCTCGACCTGCCGGCGATCGAATGGCTCGAGGCCGAGCTGAAGGGCCTGCGCTCGGCCCTCGTGCTGATCTCCCACGACCGGCGCTTCCTGACGAACCTGTCGCGGCGCTGCGTGTGGATCGACCGCGGCGCCACCCGCTCGCTCGGCAAGGGGTTCGGCGAGTTCGAGGCCTGGCGCGACCTCCAGCTCGAGGAGGAGGAGGCGCAGCAGCACAAGCTGGAGCGCCGCATCGAGAACGAGGAGCACTGGCTGCGCTACGGCGTCACCGCGCGGCGCAAGCGCAACGTCAAGCGCCTGGGCCGGCTGCAGAGCCTGCGCACCGAGAGCCGCGAGCACCGCCGCGTGGCGGGCGACGTCAAGCTGGTGGCCTCCGAGGGCGCGACGTCGGGCAAGCTGGTGATCGAGGCCAAGGGCGTGGCCAAGGCCTACGGCGAGCGGCCGATCGTGACCGAGTTCTCGACCCGCGTGCTGCGCGGCGACCGGCTCGGCGTCGTCGGCGCCAACGGCGCCGGCAAGACCACGCTGATCTCGCTGATGACCGGCGCGCTGGCGCCCGACAGCGGCACCGTGAAGCTCGGCGCCAACCTCGAGATGGCGACGCTCGACCAGAAGCGCGCCTCGCTGATGCCCTCGACCACGCTGAAGGACGCGCTGACCGGCGGTGGCAGCGACTGGGTCGAGGTCAACGGCTCGCGCAAGCACGTCATGGGCTACATGAAGGACTTCCTGTTCGGCCCGGAGCAGGCGCGCACGCCAATCGGCAAGCTCTCGGGCGGGGAGCGCGGGCGGCTGATGCTGGCGCGCGCGCTGGCGCAGCCCTCCAACCTGCTGGTGCTCGACGAGCCGACCAACGACCTCGACCTGGAGACGCTCGACCTCTTGCAAGAGATGCTGACGGACTACCCCGGCACCATCCTGCTGGTGTCTCATGATCGCGACTTTCTCGACCGCGTCGCCTCGGGCGTGCTGGTGGCCGAGGGCGAAGGCCGCTGGCAGGACTACGCCGGCGGCTACACCGACATGGTGGCGCAGCGCGGCGCCGGGGTTTCTGCTCGGCGGGTCGAGCAGGTGGCCGACCCGATGCGCGAGGCCAAGGTGGTCAACGTCGGCCAGGTGAGGGCGGCGAAGGAGAAGCTCTCCTTCAAGGACAAGCACGCGCTCGACACGCTGCCCAAGACCATCGCGCAGCTCGATACGAAGAAGGCCAAGCTGAAGAAGGTGCTGGACGATGCCGGGCTCTACGCCCGCGACCCCGCCGGCTTCGCCAAGGCCTCGGAGGCGCTGGCTGGGGTGGAAGCCGAGATGGCGGCGGCGGAGGACAGCTGGCTCGCGCTGGAGATGCGCCGCGAGGCGATGGAAGGCTGAGCCCTCGACGGCGCCCGCCCTCCGCCGCTACAAGGCGCGCGTCGACCCCAGGATGCCGCCGATGACACGGGACCTCCCCACCGACCCGCACCAGCAGGCGGCGATCCTGATGCAGGCGCTGCCGCACATGCTGCGCTACGACGACGCCACGGTCGTCGTGAAATACGGCGGTCATGCCATGGGGGACGAGGCCCGCGCCCGCGAATTCGCGCAGGACATGGTGCTGCTGGAGCAGAGCGGCATCAACCCGGTCGTGGTGCACGGCGGCGGCCCGCAGATCGGCGCCATGCTCGAAAAACTCGGCATCAAGTCGAGCTTCGCCAACGGTCTGCGCGTGACCGACAAGGCCACCGTCGAGGTCGTCGAAATGGTGCTGGCCGGCGCCATCAACAAGCAGATCGTCGGCATGATCAACTCGGTCGGCGGCCATGCCATCGGGCTCTGCGGCAAGGACGGCAACATGGTGATCGCCCGCAAGGCCGGCGGCACCGTCACCATGGGCGCGGGCGGCGGCGAGACCATCGACCTCGGCTTCGTGGGCGAGCCGGCCAAGGTGAACACCATGGTGCTCGACCAGGTGCTGGGCCGCGAGCTGATCCCCGTGCTGGCGCCGATCTCGATGGGCGAGGACGGCGAGACCTACAACGTCAACGCCGACACCTTCGCCGGCGCCATCGCCGGGGCGCTGCGCGCCAAGCGGCTGCTGTTCCTGACCGACGTGCCCGGCGTGCTCGACGCCGACAAGAAGCTGATCGAGCAGCTCTCCGCCGACGAGATCCGCCATCTGATCGCCGACGGCGTGATCACCGGCGGCATGATCCCCAAGGTGCAGACCTGCCTCTACGCCATCGAGCAGGGCGTCGAGGGCGTCGTCATCCTCGACGGCAAGCAGCCCCACGCCGTGCTGGTCGAGCTGCTGACCGACGGCGGCGCCGGCACGCTGATCACGCGGTGAGGGCGGCGCGGTGAACGCCCTGGCGCAGTCGTCCGTGCCGGACGACTTCGCCCAGGTCGACACCTGGGTGTTCGACCTCGACAACACGCTCTATCCCGCCGGCTCCGACCTCTGGCCGAAGATCGACCAGCGCATCTCGC
>CAXTQM010000395.1:0-2672 GCA_964246205.1 uncultured Beijerinckiaceae bacterium
CCCAGGGCTCCGTCCACCGCCCGGTGGTCTGTGGAGAGCGTCACGCTCATCACCGTCGCCACCACCGGCGCGCCGTCCCTCACCACGACGCGCTTCTCGCCGGCACCGATCGCCAGGATCGTGGCGTGGGGCGGGTTGATCACGGCGGCGAAGCTGCGGATGCCGAGCATGCCGAGGTTGGAGATGGCCGTGGTGCCGCCGGTGTATTCGTCGGGCTTCAAACGGCGAGTCTTGGCGCGGGCGGCGAAATCCTTCATCTCGCGCGAGATCGCCGAGAGCGTCTTGGTGTCGGCGTGGCGCACGACCGGCGTCACTAGGCCGCCCGGGATCGCCACGGCGACGCCGACGTCGCTGTGCTTGTGGCGCAGCATCGCGCCCTCGGTCCAGGTGGCGTTGGCCTCGGGCACGCGCTGCAGAGCGAGCGCCATGGCCTTGATGACGAAATCGTTGACCGAGACCTTGAAGGCGGGCTTGCCGTCGCCGTCGAGCGGCGCCGAGGCATTAACCTGCGCGCGCAAGGCCAGCAGCGCGTCGAGCTCGCAGTCCAGCTCGAGGTAGAAGTGCGGGATCGTCTGCTTGGCCTCGACGAGGCGCCGCGCGATGGTGCGGCGCATGGCATCGTGGGGCACCTCCTCATAGCTGCCGGAGGCGAACATCTTCTTGATGGTCTCGTCCGAGGCGGCCGGCGCGGAGGCGTTGCGCACGTCCGGCTCCTTGCCGGATTTTGGCGCCGGCGGGGCAGCGGCAGGCGCCGCAACAGGCTTCGGCGCCTTCTCCGCCGCCAGCACGTCGCGCTCGACGACACGGCCGCGCGGCCCGCTCCCGGTGATCGTCGCGAGATCGAGCCCGGCCTGCTTGGCGATGCGGCGGGCCAGCGGCGAGGCGATCACACGGACGTTTTCACCCAGAGGAGTCGGCGCTTGGCCGTTCGACCTGGGAGCATCCTGCGGCGGCAGGCTCGCGATGTCGGCTCCGGGCGTGACGCCGGGCCTCGAATACGGGAGGATGACATCGTCGGCCTGCGAACCATTTGCGCTCGACTTTGCCGTTGATTTCGCCGCTGCCGCACCCGCTGCGGAGAGGTCCTCGCCCTCCTCCGCGATCAGCCCGATCACCTGGTTCACCGGCACGTCGGCGGAGCCCTCGGGCACCACGATCTTCGCCAGCACGCCCTCGTCGACCGCCTCGACCTCCATGGTCGCCTTGTCGGTCTCGATCTCGGCGAGCACGTCGCCCGACTTGATCGCGTCGCCCTCCTTCTTCAGCCACCTGGAGAGCGTGCCCTTCTCCATCGTGGGCGAGAGCGCGGGCATGAGGATGTCGATGGCCATGATCGTGATCCGCTAGCGGTAGCAGACGGCTTTGGCCGCCTCGACGACGTCCTCGACGGTGGGCAGCGCCAGCTTCTCGAGGTTGGCGGCGTAGGGCATCGGCACGTCCTTGCCGGTGATGCGCACCACAGGCGCGTCGAGGTCGTCGAAGGCGTGCTCCATCACCTGCGCCATGATCTCGGCGCCGATGCCGCTCTGCGGCCAGCCCTCCTCCACGGTGACGCAGCGGTGCGTCTTGCGGATCGAGGCGAATATCGTCTCCGTGTCCATCGGGCGCAGCGTGCGCAGGTCGATCACCTCGGCCTCGATGCCGTCCTTGGCGAGCGCCTCGGCGGCCTTCAGCGCGTAGGTCATGCCGATCGAGAAGGTCACCAGCGTGACGTCCTTGCCCTCGCGGGCGATGCGCGCCACCCCGATCGGCACGGTGAAGTCGTCGCCCTCGGGCACGTCGAAGCTGTGCCCGTAGAGGATCTCGTTCTCCAGGAAGATCACCGGGTTGGGGTCGCGGATCGCGCTCTTCAGCAGGCCCTTGGCGTCGGCCGCGCTGTAGGGCGCGACGACCTTCAGCCCCGGCACGGACGAGAACCAGGCGGAGAAATCCTGGCTGTGCTGGGCGCCGACGCGGGCGGCGGCGCCGTTAGGGCCGCGGAACACGATGGGGCAACCCATCTGCCCGCCGGACATGTACAGCGTCTTGGCGGCGGAATTGACGATCTGGTCCATCGCCTGCATCGCGAAATTGAACGTCATGAACTCGACGATCGGCTTCAGCCCGGCCATCGCCGCGCCGACGCCCAGGCCGGCGAAACCGTGCTCGGTGATCGGCGTGTCGACCACCCGCCTGTCGCCGAACTCGGCCAGCAGCCCCTGCGTGATCTTGTAGGCGCCCTGGTACTCGGCGACCTCCTCGCCGATGACGAACACGTCGCCGTCGCGGCGCATCTCCTCGGCCATGGCGTCGCGCAGCGCCTCGCGCACGGTGGTCGGCACCATCCTGGCTTCGGCCGGGACCTCGGGCGTCGGCGCGGCGGCGGCTTCGGCCGGCACCGGGCCGTCGGACGAGGTCTTGGCGATCGAGGCCGGCTTCTCGCCGCCCAATTCGGTCAGCGAGGCTCCTTCCCCCGTGCCGGGCCGCGTCGCGGCGACCTGCGAGGGGTCGGGCATCGCGGCGCCGTTGCTCGCTGGTGTCGCCGCGAGGTCCTCGCCCTCTTCGGTGATGATCGCGATCGGCGTGTTTACCGCGACGTTCTCGGTGCCGTCGGGCACCAGGATGCGGGCCAGCGTGCCCTCGTCGACCGCCTCGACCTCCATGGTCGCCTTGTCGGTCTCGATCTCGGCGAT
>CAXTQM010000396.1:0-2668 GCA_964246205.1 uncultured Beijerinckiaceae bacterium
GGCGCCGCCGCCGCCCGCTACAACCTCGGCGAGGCGGCGGCGCTGCTCGACGCTCTGCTGGCCTTCCACCGCGACTCCGACACCGGCTTGCTGGCCATGGCGGCGACCGACGCCGGCGACGTCATCCTGCGGCTCAAGCCCACCGCCGACGACGCCATCCCCAACGCGCACCCGATCGTGCTCGACGCCATGTTGCGCCTCGCCGTGCTCACCGGTGAGGACCGGTGGCGCGAGGCGGCCGACTCGCTCTTCGCAGCTATGGCCGGGGCGGTGCGGGCTAACGCCATCGGCCACGTCGGCACGTTGAATTCGCTCGATCTTCGGCTTCGCGGCACCGAGATCGTGGTGGCCGGTCCGGACCGTGGACCCCTACGCGCCGCCGCATTAGCCGTGCCCTGGCCGACGCGCACGATCCTCGATCTCGCCGAGGTCGGCGCCCTGCCACCGGATCACTCCGCCCGCGCCCAGCTCGCCGCGGCGGGCTCCGGCGCGGCATTCGTCTGCCGCGCCGGAGCCTGCTCGCTTCCGATCCACAATCCCGCCGCGCTGCGCGAGGCCTTGGCACGGGCTTGATCCGGAAGGTGAAGGTAGCTGTACCTTCAGTGTGGGTGGGGATTGCGTTGTCCCGACCCCCGGGATGGTGTGTTGGCGTCCGCCCCCAAGGCCTCGGCGAACGCCAACACCGCGAGCTACTGGAATCGGAGTTCGGCAACGCCGCGTTTTCGTTGCAATCGGATGTCGGACACCTGACGATTCATCGTGTGGCCGCTCGCCGACACGCGCCGCAATTGGTGTCGGGAAGCAGCCTCAGAACGTCGTGCGGCTGCGCAGCGCGGCGGAGAGCGTGCCCTCGTCGAGGTAGTCGAGTTCGCCGCCGACGGGCACGCCGTGGGCGAGGCGGGTGGTGCGCACGCCGAGGTGCGCGATGAGGTCCATGACGTAATGCGCCGTGGTTTGACCGTCGACGGTGGCGTTGACGGCGAGGATGACCTCGGTCACACCGTCCTCCTCCAAGCGACCGGGCAGGGTGGCGAGGTTGAGGTCGTCTGGGCCGACGCCGTCGAGGGGCGACAGCGTGCCGCCGAGGACATGGTAGCGCGCGCGCAAGGCCGCCGCTCGCTCCAGCGCCCAAAGGTCGCCCACCGTCTCGACCACCACCAGCACCGCCGGATCGCGGCGCGGATCCCGGCACACCGAGCAGGGGTCCACCGTGTCGACGTTGCCGCAGCGCGAGCAGGTGCGGATGCTTTCCTTGGCACGCGCCAAGGCTTCGGCGAGCGGGCCGAGCAGCTCCTCGCGCTTGCGGATAAGGTGCAGCGCCGCGCGGCGCGCCGAGCGCGGGCCGAGGCCGGGCAGGCGTGCCAGCAGCTGGATCAGCCGCTCGATCTCCGGGCCGGCGACTCGCTCGGCCATGCCGCATTCCCTAAAAAGGCAGCTTCATCCCGGGCGGAAGCGGCAGGCCGGCGGTGACGTCGCGCATCTTTTCCTCGGCGAGGCTCTCGGCCTTGCGGCGCGCGTCCTCGTGCGCGGTGACGATCAGATCTTCCAGGATCTCCTTCTCGTCAGCCTTCATCAGGCTGTCGTCGATCGCGACGTGCCTCATCGCGCCCTTTGCGGAGAGCGTGATCCTGACCAGGCCGCCGCCGGCCTGGCCCTCGACCACAAGCTGCTCCAGGGCGGCCTGAACCTCGGCCATCTTGGTCTGCATCGCCTGCGCCTGCTTCATCAGGCCCATCAGGTCTTTCATGGTCGGCTCACTCCGCTGTCGCGCGACGCTGATCCATTCGCGCGCCGCCGTCAAAGGCCGGGCACGACCACGCCTGCCGCCAGGATGAAGAACGCCGCGACCATGGCGCCGAAGCGGTGCGTGGCCAGCACGTGATGGACCACCGGCACGTGCGTGTAGATGTCGACCAGCGTGATCGCAGCCAGGATCATGGCCACCAGGAACACGGGGATGGTCGGGGGCGTCAGGCGCATGGCCGATCTCCGGATACGAAACCGCCTTACAGGAGTCGCGGGCCTGTCGGAAGCAAGAGCAGCGGCGATGGCGCGGCGCGGCCGGTGAGAACGGCCATCACGGCACCGGGGCTCGAGTGTTTTCCGGCGTCGAGACGAGTGGGCCAGCAAGAAAAAGGCCGGCGCGAGCCGACCCTTGATGCCGTGACGATGGTCCGAAAGCGCGACCCTAGGCTCCCGTGGGGCGGGCCGGAGCGGCACCGGGACGTGGCACGCGCGGCTTGGGCGCGGGCAGCAGGCCTTCGCGCTGCATCTGCTTGCGGGCGAGCTTGCGGGCGCGGCGGATGCTTTCGGCATGCTCGCGCGCCTTGCGCTCGGACGGCTTCTCGTAGGCCTTGCGCCGCCGCATCTCGCGGAACACGCCCTCGCGCTGCATCTTCTTCTTCAAGACCTTGAGGGCTTGATCAACGTTGTTGTCGCGGACGAGAACCTGCAAAGGGATGCTTCCTTTCGAGTAATGCAAAGCAGGAAAGGCCAGATCGGACGATCTAGCCGCCTTCGACCCGGCCCGACGTTCGCTAACACCGACGTCCCATTACATCCGTGGGTCCGCAAAGTGGTCGCAACAGTCGGTCGTGGCGCGTTTAAACGGCCTGGAGGTTGTCGGCGGAGGCGCGGCCCGTACGACGATCGTTGACCATCTCGTAGC
>CAXTQM010000397.1:0-2658 GCA_964246205.1 uncultured Beijerinckiaceae bacterium
GGCCGGCGACCGGCAGCGCGGCCACCGGCAGGCCGCTCGCCATCGCCTCCAGCAGCACCATGCCGAACGTGTCGGTGCGGCTCGGGAACACGAAGACGTCGGCCGAGGCATAGGTGCGGGCGAGGTCCTCGCCCTTGCGCAATCCGAGGAAATGGGCCGTCGGATAGCTGCGGGCGAGGCTCGCGGCCGAGGGGCCGTCGCCGACCACCACCTTGGAGCCGGGCAGGTCGAGCGACAGGAAGGCGTCGAGGTTCTTCTCCGGCGCGAGGCGGCCGGCGTAGAGGAAGATCGGGCGCGGCAAGCGCCATTCCGCGCGCTTGGCGGGATCGAAGCGCACGCCATCGACCCCGCGCGACCAACGCATCAGCCGCGGGAAGCCGCGTGCGTCGAGCTCGCGCATCAGCGTCGGGGTCGCGACCATGGTGCCGTCGGCGGCGCTGTGGAAGCGCCGCAGCAGCTCGTAGGTCAGCGCCTCCGGCACCGGCGAGCGGGCGGAGATGTATTCGGGAAAACGCGTGTGGTAGCTCGTCGTGAACGCCCGCCGGCGGCGCAGGCAGAACCGCCGTGCGGCGTAGCCGATCGGCCCCTCGGTGGCGATGTGGATGTGATCGAAGCCGCCGCCGCGCTCCATCGCGGCGATGCGGGTGGCGACGCCATTGAGGCCGGTGATCGCCAGCCTGATCTCGGCATAGGTCGGCAGCGGCAGCGTCGGGAAGCCCTGGGGACTGAGGAAATCGATCGCGACGCCGAAGCCCTTGGCCGTCTCGGCGAGCTGCTCGAGCGAGCGCACGACGCCGTTGACCTGGGGCCGGAAGGCGTCGGTCGCGACGAGGATCCGCATCAGGCGGCGGCTTCCGCCGGACGACGCGAGGGTGCGTTGCTGGTGAGGGCCTGCTCAGCGAGCCGCTGTTCGGCGCCGAAGGTCTGCCAGGTGATGATCTCGAGACGCCCGTCGGCATGCTCGGCCACGGCGGTGCAGGATTCGACGAAATCGCCGGTGTTGACGTAGGTGATGCCGTCGATGTCGCGGATCACGGCGTGGTGGATATGGCCGCAGACCACGCCCTGGCATTCGCGCTTGCGCGCCTCGTCGGTCAGCGTCTTCTCGAACGAGCCGATGAAGTTGACCGCATCCTTCACCTTGAGCTTGGCCCAGGCCGAGAACGACCAGTAGGTCAGGCCCATGGCGCGACGCGCCTTGTTGAACCAGCGATTCGAGGTGAGCGCCACCTCGTAGGCCCAGTCGCCGAGAAGGGCGAGCCAGCGGCTGTGGGCGACGACGATGTCGAACTGGTCGCCGTGGATGATCAGGAAGCGGCGCCCGTCGGCCATCTCGTGGACGACGGTGTCCATCACCTCGACGCCGCCGAAGTTCATGCCGAGGTAGGCGCGGGCGAACTCGTCGTGGTTGCCCGGCACGAGGATCATGCGGGTGCCCTTGCGAACCTTGCGCAGCAGCTTCTGGATGACGTCGTTGTGCGACTGCGGCCAGTACCAGCCGCCCTTCAGCGCCCAGCCGTCGATGATGTCGCCGACGAGGTAGATCGTGTCGGCGTCGTGGTAGCGGAGGAAATCGAGGAAGAGGTCGGCCTGGCAGCCGCGCTTGCCCAAGTGCAGGTCCGACACGAACAGCGTGCGGTAGTGGGTGGCATCCGGGTCTTCGGTCACGCGGGACCTGCCTTCGATGGGATCCAGACGCCTGCTAGACCAGACTCGTGTTGCGCTGCGATGACAAGGCGCCGCGCGACTGGCACGAGCCTGTTGATGACGCTCGCCGCTTACGTCCGCACTTGGGGCGGCGGGTGCCTGCGGCGCGACCGGCTTGGCCCCGCTCGGCCGGCCATGATAGGCTGCTGACTACGTCCCGGTAGCTCAGCAGGATAGAGCAACGGTTTCCTAAACCGTAGGTCAGGGGTTCGAATCCCTTCCGGGACGCCAGTCGATCACCTGCTAACACTGCCCCCTCAACACGACGCCGGTCATTTGGACGTCGGCCTCTGCAAAGCCTCTTCCAAAAAGTCGCCGACCGCAGGCAGCGGCTTCACCCAAGCCGCCGACGTCGCCGGCAGCGGCCCGTAGAGGTGCGGGAACAGCGCGCCGCCCCTCGACGGCTCCCAGCGCAGCGCGTCGCCGAGCGCGTCGGCCTCCACCGCCACCAGCAGCAGGTCGCTCTGGCCGGCGAAGTGGCGGCGGGCGGTCTCGGCGAGCTGGTCCGCGGCCGAGAGGTGGATGAAGCCGTCGGCGAGGTCGACGGGGGCGCCGGCGAAGCTGCCGGTCGCCTCCGCCTCGCGCCACAGCGCCCGCGGCACGATCTTGTAGACCAGCGTCAACCTATTGCGCCGCGGCGAGCTGCCCGTTCTCCATCGCCGCCTCGAGGTTGGCGGCAACCTTGTCGAGGAAGCCGGTGGTGGAGAGCCAGCGCTGGTCGGTGCCGACCAGCAGGGCGAGATCCTTGGTCATGTTGCCGGATTCGACGGTGTCGACGCAGACGCGCTCCAGGGTCTCGGCGAACCGGCCGAGCGCGTAGTTGTCGTCGAGCTTGGCGCGATGGCTGAGGCCGCGCGTCCAGGCGAAGATCGAGGCGATCGAATTGGTCGAGGTCGGCTTGCCGGCCTGGTGCTGGCGGAAGTGCCGGGTCACCGTGCCGTGCGCCGCCTC
>CAXTQM010000398.1:0-2656 GCA_964246205.1 uncultured Beijerinckiaceae bacterium
GCACCTTGAGCTTGCCGGCGTTGCGCAGCCGCTCGAACATCGTGTCGGGCTCGATCGTCAGCTGGTAGAGCGACATGTGATCCCGAGCGCGAGAAATCGCGCCCTGCAGCTCGGCCTTCCACGCCGCCGCCGATTGGTTCGGCCGGGCGTACATCAGGTCGAACGAGTAGCGCTCGAAGATCGAGCCGGCGATGGTGACGGCCTTCATCGCTTCTTCCGCCGTGTGCAGCCGGCCGAGCGCCTTCAGGTCGGCATCGTTCATCGCCTGCACGCCGAGCGAGACGCGATTGACGCCGGCGCGGCGATAGCCGGTGAAGCGGTTGGCCTCGACGCTGGTCGGATTGGCCTCGAGTGTGACCTCGCAGTTCGGCTCGACGGTCCAGTTCGCGGCGATGGCGTCCAAGATGCCGGCGACGGTGCCAGGCTTCATCAGCGAGGGCGTGCCGCCACCGAAGAAGATCGAAGAGACGCTGCGCCCCTTGGTCAGCATCGCGCGATGCGACAGCTCTGAGCGGAACGCCTGGACGAAACGCTCCTCATCCACAGCCTGGGCGCGCACATGGCTATTGAAGTCGCAATACGGGCATTTAGAAAGGCAGAACGGCCAGTGCACGTAAACCGCGAAGCCGGGATCGGTGGGTCGGTAGAGTTGGCTCGCCATCACCTTGCCCTGAACCGCGCCCCTCGATCGCGCCCGATTTCGGCCGCGGAGCATCGCCACCTTGGCTTTCGGGGGCGACCTCTAGCATGGCTAGGATCGCACGGCGGGGCTTAAGAATGCGTTCACCACGTTTTCCTAGAAGGATGGGACCCTCGGTCCATCCGGTGACGCCGCTTTGAGCTATCTGCAGCCACCGCCGAACATGTCGCCCGTGGTGGTCGTCAAGGACTTCGGCGGCTACGTCAACGAATACGCCTCGCAGACCGAGATCTACCGCCGCCAGAACCGCGAAGTGCGCATCCACGAGTGCCACTCGGCCTGCACCATGGCGCTGAGCCTGCCCAACGTCTGCGTCTACAAGGACTCGGTGTTCAAGTTCCACCAGGCCTACGACCCGCGCAATCACGTCACAAACTGGGAGGTGTCGGACGCGCTGTTCCACACCTATCCCGAGTCGGTGCGAGAGCGGCTTGGCACGCTGACCAAGCAGTTCACCATCATGCGCGGCTCCGAGCTGATCGATCTCGGCGTGCGCGACTGCAACCAGGGACCCGAGCCGCGCATCATGGTGGCTACGGCCACCAGCAAGCCGATCGGCGACGGGGCGCTGCCAGGCGGCGGCTTCGCCGCCCTAACCGGCAAGCTGCAGGGCATGATCCCAAATTTTGGCGCCAAGCCGGTGCTGGTACCTGAAGCAGCTAGGCCGGCGCGGCGCGCGCCGGCGGTGCCAGCCGAGGCTCTCGAGCCAGCGGTGCCGCTGCCGCCGGAGCGGCCGTCAGATATGATCACGGCGTCGATCGAGGACCCGGTGCAAGGAACTGAGCTCGAGCCTGGCGAGGTGCCGCTGCCGCCGTCGCGACCCAAGATCCTGGTAGCCTATGCGCCGAGCCTTCCGCCGATCCCCTTCATGCAGAAAATCGACGGCTCGGTCGCCGGCATTCTGCCGAGCAAGTTCGTGCCCTTCGCTCGCCGCGCAATCTAGCGCGGCTCAAAGCGAGCCAGTTCGCGCATCATTGTCCTGAGGGGCTGCCGGCACCGCCGATCTGGAGCGGAATGGCAGGATCACGGCTCCACAGGAAGGCATTGGGCCGAGCGATGCCCGCCGCTCCGCGGACTTCGCTTTAGGTGGCAAGATAAGCGTGCTGCGACCAGCATGCACCGCCGGCTTCGTGCGCATCCGTAAGCGCTCGGACAGGTAGACGACCAATGCAAGAAATGGTGCGAAGATCGCCAGAAGGGCAAGCGAGGTCCAGCGAAGGTACCGCCGCAACACAGGCATCGACGACTCCTCATCCCGCCGCGACCCGCCTGGTCACGGCAAGAAAACATGTGAGCATCGCCTGAGGTTGCCGTCTATCCGGCCTCCGATCGGCAGACGCGGATCAGTACCGGGTCGTGATGTTCGTGAGCCATGCCGGCGAGGCGTTGACGAGCGCCGTCTCGACCTTCTTGTCGAAGCCCGTCAGGATCGAAACGCCGACGAGCAGCAGCACCACGCCCAGCGCCGCCTTCACGCCGACACCGAGGTTGATCATGCGGTCGCGCCACCGCATCAGCACCTCGCGCGACAGCGTGCCGAGTATAAGCATCGGCAGCGCCGCGCCCAGACCGAACAGCACCATCGTGAAGGCCACCGCCGGCAGGTCCTTGCCTTGCGAAGCGAGCACCGAAGCGGCGCCGAGCGTCGGTCCGACGCAGGGGCTCCACACCGCCCCGAGCAGCAGGCCGACGCCGAACTGGCCGCCGAGCCCGGTGGTGGAGAGACCGCCGAAGCGCTGCTCGGTCCAGTTCTGGGCCGGCCCAGCGGCCGTCGCGAGGCGCACCTGCGCCGCCGGCACCATCAGCAGCACGCCGAACAGGATGAGGATCACCGCCGCCACCTTGCGGAACACGTCGCCGTCGAGCCCGATGGCAAAGCCGACCATCGCAACGAACAGCCCAAGCACCACGAAGGAGATCGCCAACCCCGCGGCAAGCGCCGCTGGGCCCCAGCGA
>CAXTQM010000399.1:0-922 GCA_964246205.1 uncultured Beijerinckiaceae bacterium
CGGCGGCGATCGGCTCGGGATGGACGAAGCGCTGGATCGCCTCCAGCCCGAGCGCACCGGAGACGACCAGCAGCACGACGGCGTTGCCGAGAGCCGCCAGGATGGAGGTGCCGCCAAGCCCGTAGGTGTAGCGTGCCGACGGCGGGCGCTTGCCGAGCCGATGGGCGGCGAAGGCGGCGGCCAGCCCGAGCACGTCGGAGACGTTGTGCGCGGCATCAGACAGCAGCGCCAACGAGCCGCCGGCGAGGCCGACGACCAGCTCCGCCACCACCATCAGGGCGTTGAGCGCGATCGCCCCGGCGAAGGCCCGACCGAACGACGAGGGAGCGTGGGAATGGCCGAGCCCGCCAGCCCCATGTGCGCCATGGCCGAAGGCGCCATGGCCAGGGCCGGCGTGGTCGTGCCCCTTGTGGTCATGGGGCGCACGGTAATGATCGGGCACCTCGGGCTCCGTGAGTGTTCGCCGCTCGAGTCTTAGGCTAGAAGCCGCCTCGTGAATATCGCATCCCGATCGCCCCTTGCCGCCAGCGCGACGCCTGCCGCGCCGATCCCTGTCCCTGGGCAGGACTTCGGCGCCTTCACCCGCGGCTCGACGCTGCGCCACGTGCTGGTGATGACGGCGGCCGGCTCGGTCGGGCTGGTCGCGGTGTTCGTCGTCGACTTCCTCACCCTGCTCTACATCTCGCGGCTCGGCGACACCCAGCTGACGGCGGCGGTCGGCTACGCCTCGCAGATGATCTTCCTCCTGATCTCGGTGAACATCGGCATGTCGATCGCGCTCGGCGCGCTGGTGTCGCGCGCGCTCGGCGCCGGCGACCGGCCGCGGGCCCGGCGCATCGCCGCCTCCGGCCTCGTGCTCACCGCGGCGATCTCCGGCGGCCTCGGCCTCGCGGCGATGCCGTTCACCCACGAGATCCTGTCG
>CAXTQM010000399.1:932-2656 GCA_964246205.1 uncultured Beijerinckiaceae bacterium
GCCCTTCACGCACGCCATCCTCAGCCTCTTCGGGGCGCGCGGCGAAGCTCTCGCGGTGGGCTCGACCTACCTGCGCATGATCCTGCCAGCCTCGGTGTTCCTGGGCATCGGCATGGCCTTTTCGGCGATCCTGCGCGGCGTCGGCGACGCCAAGCGGGCGATGTACACGACGCTCTGCGGCGCGGTCGTCACCGCCTGCCTCGATCCCATCCTGATCTTCGGCCTGCACCTCGGCATCTATGGCGCCGCGGTCGTGCTGGTGACCTCGCGCCTCAGCCTGCTGGGCGTGGGCTGGTACGGCGCGGTGCACGTGCACGACCTCGTCGAGCGGCCCCGGCTCGCGGCCGTGACGCTCGACTGGCGACCGCTCGCCGCCATCGCCGGCCCGGCGGTCCTCACCAACATCGCGACGCCGGTCGCCAACATCTACGCCATGCACGTGTTCTCGGCCTTCGGCGACAGCGTGGTCGCCGCCTTCGCCATCATGGACCGCGTCACCCCCGTGGCCTTCGGCGTGTTGTTCGCGCTGTCGGGCTCGGTCGGCCCGATCATGGGCCAGAACTACGGCGCCCGCTTCTTCGACCGCATCCGCACCGTGCTGACGAACTGCTACGCCGTTTCCGGCCTCTACGTGGCCTGCGTGACCCTGCTGCTGTGGTTCGCGGCACCTTTCGTCGTTCTGCTGTTCGGCGCCAAGGGCGAGACGGCTGATCTCCTGCTCTTCTTCTGCCACATCGCCGGCTTCCTTTGGCTTTTCCTGGGCGGCATCTTCGTCGCCAACGCCGCCTTCAACAATCTCGGCCGCCCGGTGCTGTCGGCTGGCTTCAACTGGGCGCGGGCGACGCTCGGCACGATTCCGTTCGTGACGCTCGGCGCGATGTGGCATGGGCCGGAAGGCGGATACATCGGGCTGGTCATCGGCGCGGCCGTGTTCGGTTGCCTCGCGATCGGCTGGAGCTATGTTGTCGTCGGCCGCATCGCCCGTCAGGTGCCGGCTGCCGCGGGCTGACCCACGGCCGAAGGAGGCGGGTCCGGGAGCCGCGCCGTGTACAACCTCTACCAGATGGTCACCGGCGCGCAGGGCGGCCAAGGGCTCGAGAGCCTCGCGCAGCAGTTCGGCTTGACCCGCGCCCAGGCCGACAGCGCCGTGCAGTCGCTACTGCCGGCGCTTTCCACGGCCTTCATGACCAAGGCGGCTCAGCCCGGCGGCATGGGCGAGATCGCCGGCGCAATGGGCGACGACCAACACAGGCAGGCCTATGCCAGCGCCGACCCCGCGCAGCAGCCGCAGACCCAGCAGAAGGGCGATGCCGTCGCCGGCTCGATCTTCGGCAACAGCGCCATTCTCGACCAGGTGGTCGTCCAAGCCGCGCGCTATACCGGCCTCCCCGAGGCCACGCTGCGCGCCATGCTGCCGGTCATCGTCTCGACCGTGCTCGGCGGAGCCGCCACGGCGATGCACGCCCAGGGCATGGGCGGCATCCTCGGCGAGATGGCGCACGGCGGGCTGAGCGGCATCCTCGAGCAGTTCAGCGGCGCCACCCGCGGCCAGGGTGCGCCCGGCAGCCTGGGCGGCGCCGGCGGCTTCGCCGGCATGGTCGGCACCATCATGAACAGCTTCATGGGCGGCGCCCATCCCGCAGGCCCGCAGGCGCCGGTGCCGCCGGCCGCTGGCGCGGACCCCGCCGCCGGCCTGCCCCCGATGGTCCAGGCCGGGCTCGACA
>CAXTQM010000400.1:0-2655 GCA_964246205.1 uncultured Beijerinckiaceae bacterium
TGTTGCTGTCGATGGGCCTGTGCTGCTGCTGGCCGGTGCCGGATCGGGCAAGACCAACACCTTGGCGCACCGCGTCGCCCACCTGATACTGGACGGCGCCGATCCGCGCCGCATCCTGCTCCTGACCTTCTCGCGCCGCGCCGCGGCCGAGATGGCGCGGCGCGTCGAGCGCATCTCGCGCAAGGTGCTGGGCGACAAGGCCGGCACGATGACGGACGCACTGGCCTGGGCCGGCACGTTCCACGGCGTCGGCGCGCGGCTCCTGCGCGAGTACGCCTACGAGGTCGGCCTCGACCCGGCCTTCACGATCCACGATCGCGAGGACTCCGCCGACCTGATGAACCTGGTGCGCAACGACCTCGGGTTCGCCAAGACGGAGCGGCGCTTCCCGACCAAGGGCACGTGCCTCTCGATCTACTCGCGCTGCGTCAACGCCGAGGCGCCGCTCGAAGAGGTTCTGGGGCGTTCGTTCCCGTGGTGCGCGGCATGGGCCGACGCGCTGCGCTCCATCTTCGCCGCCTACGTCGAGGCCAAGCAGGCGCAGGGCGTCCTCGATTACGACGACCTGCTGCTCTACTGGGCCCAGAGCGTCGGCGATCCCGACCTCGCCGCCGAGATCGGCGGCCGCTTCGACCACGTCATGGTCGACGAGTACCAGGACACCAACCGCCTGCAGTCCTCAATCCTGCTGGCGCTGAAGCCCGACGGGCGCGGGCTGACGGTCGTCGGCGACGACGCCCAGTCGATCTACTCCTTCCGCGCCGCGACGGTGCGCAACATCCTCGACTTCCCCGGTCACTTCGACCCGCCGGCGACGATCGTCACGCTGGAGCGCAACTACCGCTCCACGCAGCCGGTGCTCGCCGCCGCCAACGCCGTCATCGACCTCGCCAGCGAGCGGTTCGCCAAGACCCTTTGGAGCGAGCGCGCCTCTGGCGACAGGCCGAGCCTCGTCGCCGTCGCCGACGAGGCCGGACAGGCCCGCTACGTCGTCGACCGGGTGCTGGAGAACCGCGAGGTCGGGACCGCTCTGAAGCAGCAGGCGGTGCTGTTCCGGACGTCGAGCCACAGCGGCCCGGCGTCCGACCTCGAGCCGACCGCAGCCGTGAGCCATGTGGCGGCAGCGCGCTGGTGGTCGGTGCCGTGGTCGCTCTATCGTCGTCGCGGGCCGTCATTCGACGGCTCGAGGAGACATACCATGCGCACCCCGATCATCCTTGCCGCGGCGCTTTCGCTCGCCGCGATCAGTTCGCCCGCCTTGGCGAAGCACAAGCATCACCACCACAAGCACAAGCACGCGAAGGCCATGTCGAGCGGCGCCATGCCGCCAGCGGCATCGTCGTCGGGCTCGACCAGTACCCAGACGACGCCCGGACCGACCAACCCGAAGCCCACCCAGTAGGCGGCTAAGAAGTCGCGGCGCTGTCGATCACGGCGGCGATCTCGTCGAGCAGCGACGTGTCCTCTCCGGCCATGGCCTCCATCGAAGCCATGCGCCGCGTCACCGTGGCGGCGATGTCCTCCTCGACCGTTCCCTCGGCGTAGGCGAAATAGATCATCGCCGCCTGCCCGTTGCGGTGGCAGCGGCCCTCGATCTGGGCCAGCTGGATCGCGCTGTGGCGCATGTCGTGGATGACCAAGGCGCGAGCTTGCTCGCCGCCCGGCATCTCGTTGCGATGGAGCGAAATCGACTCGGTGACGGTGAAGACGATGGCGTCGAGGGTCCCCATCTGGAAAGCGACTCGCGTCGCCTCGTTGGCGTCGCCGGCCTGCTCGCCGTTGATCTCGCCGACGCGCCAGCCGCGCCCCGCGAGCTTCTCTGCGAAGGCGGCGCTCGTCTCCAGGAAGGCGACCGAGACCGCGACTTGTTGGTCCGCCTCGAGGAGATCCTGCGCGAAGTCGACCGTGCCGGCGATCCGCAGCAAGCTCGCCTTCTGCCGGAAGCGCAGTTCGGCGGCCCAGCCGGTCGGCCGGCGGGTGCTGCCGCCAAGCAGGCCGAGCTCGCGACGGAACTCGCGCCAGGTCGCCTCGTAGAGCCGGCGCTCGCCGCCGCCCAGCGCCGTCGGGGCAAGCTCACGCTGCACCTCCGGCCAGCCCGCGATGTCGCCGGGTCCGCGACGCATGCCGATGGCCCGGGCGCCCTTGAACAGCAGGTCGGCCATGACGCTGCAGTCGCGGGCGTTCGTCTCCCACGTCCAATTCGTCCAGCGGCCCTTCGCCTTGCCGATCCGCAAGCGCTTCATCAGCTCGCGGAAGTCGCGAGAGTCTCGACGGGCGAGCCGGCGGCGTGGCCAAGCAGGCGGCCAAGGTAGGACAGCTCGTGCGGCACCTGGCCGGCGGTGGCGCTCATGAAGATCGTGAAGGCGGCAACGTCGGCCAGCTGCCGGCAGACGAGGCTCTGCTGCGCGTAGGGGTTCCGCAGGCGATGGCTCTCGTCGAAGACGACGAGCGGCCACGTCTTGCGGGGCTGCCCGTGTTTCGCGAGCTCGTTGTTCCTGGCCCGTGTGGAGCGCCGCTTGCTCGCCACCGGCGGCGCCATCAGCGACTTGGTGCGCTCGTAGTTGATCAGCGTGACCGTCTTCTCCGGACGGCTCGAGAGCGCGATGGTCCGCCGCCATTGCGGGATGGCGCCCTTCGGGCAGACTACCAGTACGT
>CAXTQM010000401.1:0-2164 GCA_964246205.1 uncultured Beijerinckiaceae bacterium
CGCCCAGCATCGCCAGTGCCGCGATCAGCCAGGCCTCGAGCCCGCGCACGTAGGCGCGGACGTCGCGGGCCGGAACCTCGCCATGCGCGCGGGTGAGGTCGAGCATCACGTAGCCGATCCGCTGGCCGGGCCCGTGCCAGGTCCATTGTCCGCCACGGCCGGTGCGGATCGTCGGCAGCGCACCCGGGTCGAGCAGGTCGGCGTCGCGCGCCGACGTGCCCGCGGTCAGCACGGCGGGATGCTCGAGCTGCCACACGCATTCGGGGGCGTCCCTTTCGCGTATGGCGGCGACCTGGCGTCCCATTTCGGCGATGGCCTCGTCGTAGGGCACGGGCGCCGTCGCGCGCCGCCACTCGGGCAGGGTCATTGTGTCGATTACCCTCATCGGATATAGGCGCGCCTGCGTCCCACGGTGCGGTCGTGGCGGAATGGTAGACGCGCAAGCTTGAGGTGCTTGTGGGGGAAACCCTGTGGAAGTTCGAGTCTTCTCGACCGCACCAATCCCGGCTTTGACGACGGTGGGTCTCATTTTGAGACCCGATAGCAGCGCTTGTATGGCCTCGCGCGCCATGGCACTGCTCGGCATAAGCCTTGGGGGGAAATGATAAATGACAAGAACATTGCGCAAGGCCGTTCTGCCTGTGGCAGGTCTTGGCACGCGTTTCCTGCCCGCCACCAAGGCGATGGCCAAGGAGATGCTTCCGGTCGTCGACAAGCCCTTGATCCAGTACGCGATCGACGAGGCACGCGCCGCCGGCGTCGAGCAGTTCTGCATGGTCACCGGCCGCGGCAAGACCGCGCTGGTCGAGTATTTCGACGTCGCCTACGAGCTCGAAGCCACGCTCAGGCAGCGCAACAAGCAGGACGCGCTCGACACGCTGCGCCAGTCGCAGATGCAGCCCGGTTCGGTGGTGGCAGTCCGCCAGCAGGAGCCGCTGGGACTCGGCCACGCCATCTGGTGCGCGCGTTCGTTCATCGGTGACGACCCGTTCGCGATCCTGCTGCCCGACGACATCGTCATGTCGGAGGTGTCCTGCCTCAAGCAGCTCGTGGATGTCTACGATCAGACCGGCGGCGCGGTCGTGGCGGTGGAAGAGGTGCCGCGCGACAAGACCAACCGCTACGGCATCCTCGACGTCGCCTCCGACGACGGACGCCTGGTCGAGATTCGCGGCCTGGTCGAGAAGCCCGATCCTGAGGACGCGCCGTCCAACCTGTCCATCATCGGCCGCTACGTGCTGCCCGCCGCCGTGATCGCCCATCTCGCCCGCATGGAGCGTGGCGCGGGAGGCGAGGTGCAGCTCACCGACGGCATGGCCCGCCTGATCGGCGAAGTGCCGTTCCACGGCCTCCGCTACGAGGGCACGCGCTTTGATTGCGGCGACAAGATTGGCTACCTCGAGGCACAGGTCGCCTTCGCGCTCAAGCGCCCCGACCTCGGCGCGGCCGTCCGCACCTTCCTCAAGAAATATCAGGACAGCTGACGTGGCCGCCTTCCGGCACGACTTCCCGGCATCCAGCCTCCGGGAATACGACATCCGCGGCATCGTGGGTGAAACGCTGCACGAGGCGGACGCCTTCGCGGTCGGCCGTGGCTTCGGCTCGGTGGTTCGCCGCGCCGGCGGCACGCGCGTCGCGGTCGGCTATGACGGCCGCCTCTCGTCGCCCGCGCTGGAGGCGGCCCTGGTCGATGGCCTGGTCGCCTGCGGCATCACCGTGCTGCGCGTCGGACGCGGCCCGACGCCGATGCTCTACTACGCCGGCACCGTGCGCGAGACCGACGGCGCCATCATGGTCACCGGCTCGCACAACCCGCCGAACTACAACGGCTTCAAGATGATGCTCGGTCGCAAGCCGTTCTTCGGCGAGCAGATCAGGGAGCTCGGCGCGCTGCTCGCCGCCGGCGACGTGGTGCCGGGCGAGGGCGGCCGGACCACCGATATCGATGTCCATGCGGAATACGTCGCTCGCCTGCTCACCGACTGGGATGGTGGCGACCGCCGCCTCCGCGTCGTTTGGGACAACGGCAACGGCGCGGCGGGCGACGTGCTGCCCCACCTGGTGGCAGGGCTGCCTGGCGAGCACATCCTGCTCAACCAGGAAATCGACGGTCGCTTTCCGGCGCACCACCCCGACCCCACGGTGACAAAAAATCTCGCGCAAC
>CAXTQM010000401.1:2174-2651 GCA_964246205.1 uncultured Beijerinckiaceae bacterium
CGAGGGCGCCGATCTCGGCATCGCCTTCGACGGCGACGCCGACCGCATCGGCGTGGTCGACGACCGCGGTCAGATCCTGTGGGGTGACCAGCTGCTGGTGGTGCTCGGCCGCGACGTGCTGCGCGACCATCCCGGCGGCACGATCATCGCCGACGTCAAGGCGAGCCAGGTCTTGTTCGACGAGATCGCGCGCGCCGGCGGCCAGCCGCTGATGTGGCGTACCGGCCATTCGCTGATCAAGGCGAAGATGGCCGAGACGGGCTCGCCGCTCGCGGGTGAAATGTCGGGCCACGTGTTCTTCGCCGACAAATGGTACGGCTTCGACGACGCGCTCTATGCCGCCGTTCGCCTCCTTGGCATCGTCGCGCGCAGCCCGGAGAAGCTGTCGGCCACCCGCGACGCGCTGCCGCACACGGTGAGCACGCCCGAGCTCCGCTTCGACTGTGCCGACGACCGGAAATTCGCGGTGATCACCGA
>CAXTQM010000402.1:0-2645 GCA_964246205.1 uncultured Beijerinckiaceae bacterium
CCTTTGGCGTCGAGTTTGCGGCGGGCGTTGAGCTCGAGATCGTCGGTCTCGGCGGCAAAGCCCACGACCACCGCCGGTCGAGAGGCGTGGCGTTGCGCGATCGCGGCGAGGATATCCGAGTTGGCGACCAGCTCCAGCCTCGGTGCACCACCCGCGCCTTTCTTCAGCTTGCCGGATGCCGGCGTTGCGACCCGCCAGTCGGCAACGGCTGCAGCGGCGATTAAGACGTCGGTCGGCAGCGCCGACTCGACGGCGGCGAGCATGGCCGCCGCCGTCTCCACGTGCACCATCGTGACGCCCGGCGGATCGCGCAGAGCCACGGGGCCGCTGACCAGCACCACCTCGGCTCCGGCCGCGGCGGCGGCGCGCGCGATGGCGTGGCCCTGCTTCCCCGAGGAGCGGTTGGCGATGAAGCGCACGGGATCGATCGGCTCGTGGGTCGGGCCGGAGGTCACCACCACGCGGCGCCCGGCCAGCGCGCCGCCCTGCCCCTGCAACGGCAGCCGCGTGTCGTGCTCCAGCGCCGCCTCGATCGCGGCGACGATGGCGAGCGGCTCGGCCAACCGTCCCGGCCCGAATTCGCCGCACGCCATGACGCCGTCGTCCGGGCCGCAGAAGAGCACGCCGTCACCCTTCAGGGTGGCGACGCTGCGCTGCGTCGCCGGATGCAGCCACATGCGCACATTCATAGCCGGCGCTACCAGGGTGCGCTTGTCGGTCGCGAGCAGCAGCGTCGAGGCGAGGTCGTCGGCATGGCCGCCGGCCATTTTGGCCAGCAGGTCGGCGGTGGCCGGAGCCACAACCACCAGATCGGCATCGCGCGACAGCTCGATGTGACCCATCTCGGCCTCGTCGGTCAACGAGAACAAAGCCTCGTGCACCTTGTGGCCGGCAAGGCTCGCCAGCGACAGCGGGGTCACGAACTGCGCCGCCCCGGCAGTCATTACCGGCCGCACGATGGCGTTGCGCTCGCGAAGGCGGCGGACGAGATCGAGCGCCTTGTAGGCGGCGATGCCGCCGCCCACGACGAGAAGGATGCGTTTCTGGTCGAGCATGGCCTGTCCAAGCGGCGTCATAGCCGTTCGGTCGAGGCCGGGCTACTGCATTGCCTGTAACCGGCCTCGAACCAGGCGCGAAGTTCTTGCGATCGCTATCGAGAGAACACTCATGAACAAGCTGCTTCCGCTCGCCGCTGCCATGGTCCTACCGAGCATGGCCACCGCCGCCTTGGCCCGCCCCGTCGTCGTCGAACTCTTCACCTCGGAAGGCTGCTCGTCCTGCCCGCCGGCAGATCGCTTCCTCACCGAGCTTTCAGGCCGCGGCGACGTGCTGCCGCTGGCCTTCCACGTCACTTACTGGAACTCGCTCGGCTGGCGCGATCCCTATTCCTTCGACGGCGCCACGGCGCGGCAGGCGAGCTACGCCGCGCATCTCGGTGGTGGCTCTTACACGCCCGAAATGGTGGTCGACGGTCGCCGCGGCCTCGTCGGCTCCGAGCGTGGCGAGGCAGCGGCCGCGATCGCGGCCTCGCGCGGCGACGAGGGCGTACCGATCCGGGTCGGCCGTTCCGACGGCGAGGTGTCGATCACCCTCGGTGCCGGCGCGGGTCATGGACGCATCCTCCTCATCGGTTTCGACCCGCGCCACGAGACTCGCGTCGGCCGTGGCGAGAACGCCGGCAGCACGCTTACGGAGTCGAACATCGTGCGCTCGATAAAGGTGATCGGCAGCTACGACGGTGCCGCGACTTCGGTCAGCGCTCCGCGCGGCGCCGGCGTCGACGCGGCGGTGCTTGTGCAGGGTGCGGACGGCCGCATCATCGGCGCGGCGCGGTTGTAAGACCCTGCAACCAGCCTTCTTCACGTCGGACGAAGCGCCGATTTGGAATTCGGTTGCGCGGGAAACACCGAAGCGCACCGATTCCGGGTTCGCTGCTGTGTCCGGAATTGCCGTGATCTCAGAGATTCCAGCTATGCAATTTCACTTGAATGAAAGAGGTACGATCGGGCTCTTCGTCGCCCGACGTCCCTCCTCCTGGTCATAGGTATAGAATATGCGGCGCTCGCGCCGCGGCTTCGAACGTGAGGCTGTCGATCTGCGGATCACGCCCTGTCGAAATAGACGTTAACTCCACCTCCGGCGGCACCTGCGTCCGCAAGGCGGTCCAAGTTCGCGAGATATCGCGCGCGTCGGCGCCCATCCGCCGCCGCGGCAGCTACTTGGCACGTGCCGTCCCCCCTCGACCTCGCGCGCGAAGCATGTCTCGGGTTGGCTAAACTTTCTTCGCAGGCGCGAACAAAATTCGCTGCAGATGCGAAGCATCCTAGCTTCCATGCGAGCAGCTATCATCTAAGAAGACTTTCGACGGCAGGAACCGCCACGCCATCTTCACCCGTCGATCCGCGTGCGCCGTTTCCCGAGGCGACTTGGCGTGATCCGGGGCCACACCATGGAGCCAGCCATGCCGACCGAGACCGAAGCCGTCCTGTTCACCCGCAAGCAAGCCGGGAAGCCGATCGTCGTCATCGTCGGCTGCGGCTTCGGCGGCCTGCAGGCAGCGATGCACATCGCCAAGCTCGACGTCGAGCTTGTGCTGATCGACCGCACCAACCACCACCTGTTCCAGCCGCTGCTCTACCAGGTCT
>CAXTQM010000403.1:0-2645 GCA_964246205.1 uncultured Beijerinckiaceae bacterium
CGCGGCCGGCGAAGTGTCGGCGGCTACCGCGCTCGCGCCGATCGGGCGTGCCTAACAGCGCCCCGAGCCTGGAGTCGAACGCGGCACGGTAGTGCCGCCGCAGCGTCTCGTCCTTGATCGTGGCCGCGATGTCGGCCATCTCGCGCTCGAGCGCGGCGCGCTGTTCGGGCGTCGCCAGGGCCCGCCCCTCCGTAGCGCGGCTCCAGACGAGGTCGACCAGCGGCAGCGCCGCCGAGAGCGCCGCTTCCATCGCCGCAGCGCCGGCGGAACGGATCAGGTCGTCGGGGTCCTGCCCCTCGGGCAGCAGCGCGAAGGCCAGCGTCCGCTCGGGGCCGAGATAGGGCATCGCCATCGCGGCGCCGCGCGCGGCGGCCTTGCGGCCGGCCTTGTCGCCGTCGAAGCACAGGACCGGCTGGCCGGCCATGCCCCAGAGCAGGCTCGCCTGCTCCTCGGTCAGCGCCGTGCCGAGCCCGGCCACCGTCTCCGGGAAGCCGGCGGCGTGCATGGCGACGACATCGACGTAGCCTTCCACCGCGATGACGCGCCCGCGCTCGTGCGCCGCCTTGCGCGCGCGGTGGTGGTTGAAGAGCAGCCGCCCCTTGTGGAAGAGCGGGGTCTCCGGCGAATTCAGGTACTTGGCCGGCACGTCCTTCTCCAGCGCGCGGCCGCCGAAGGCGATCACGCGGCCGCCGCGATCGTGGATCGGGAACATCACCCGCTCGCGGAAGCGGTCGTAGGGCACCGCCACGTCCTCGCCGTGGATCAGCAGCCCGGCCTCGCACATCGTCGCGACGTCGGCGCCCTTGGCGGCGAGCGCGTCGCGCAGGGCGTGGCGGCCGGACGGCGCGTAGCCGATGCGAAACTCGCTCCGGCTCGCCGGCGCGATGCCGCGTCCGTCGAGGTAGGTGCGGGCGCGGGTGCCACGCTCGGAGCGCAGCTCGGCCTCGAAGAACGCGGCGGCCCATTCGCAGACCTCGTGCAGCCCGGCGCGGTGCTTCTCCTGGCGCTCGAAGTCGGGCGAGCGGGCCGGCAGCTGCAGGCCGGCCTCGCCCGCCAGCAGCTCGACCGTCTCGGGAAAGGAGAGTCCCTCGGTCTCCATCACGAAATCGAAGATGTTGCCGTTCTTGCCCGAGGAGAAGTCGAACCAGGCCATCTTGCTGTCGTTCACGAAGAACGACGGGGTTTTCTCCTGGCCGAACGGCGACAGCCCGACGAACTCGCGGCCCGACTTCTTCAGCGGCACGCGGCGGCGTACGACCTCGGAGACCGGCACGCGGGCCTTGATGTCGTCGAGGAACGATGGCGAAAAGCGCATGGGAGCCACACCTAAGCTGCGCCGGTCTCCGGCGGACCTGCGCGTGTCGCGCTGTCCCCCCTTTCAACAGGCAGAACGCTGTCCACCGCGCGAATATAGGAACAAACCGTGTCCGAAAAAGCCGCTCGCCTGCTTGCCATGAAGCGCCGCGGCGAAAAGATCACGGTCCTGACCGCCTATGATGCTCCCACCGCGCGTGCCGAGCACGAGGCCGGGCTCGACGTGATTCTCGTCGGCGACAGCGTCGGCACCACGGTGCTCGGCTACGCCGACGAGCGCGAGGTGACCCTGGGCGACATCGCCCACCACGTTCGCGCCGTGCGGCGCGGCGCACGGGAGGCCATCGTAGTGGCCGACCTGCCCTTCTCGACATACGAAACGCCCGACGCGGCGGTGGCGAGCGCCCGCCGGCGGGGGGAGGCCGGCGCCGACATGGTCAAGTTCGAGGGCGCCTTTCCCGAGGTCGCCCGCGCGCTCGTCGCCGCCGGCATCCCAGCCTCCGGTCATCTCGGGCTGGAATGCCAGCACCACGACGAACGCCGGCTCAAGGCCAGGACCGCCGCCGCGGCGCTGAAGCTCGAAGCCGATGCCGTGGCGCTGAGCGAGGCCGGCGTGGCGCTGATGATCCTGGAGCTGATCCCCGAGGAGGTCGCCACGCGGATCACCAAGGTGGTCGCATCGGCGACGATCGGCATCGGCGCCGGGCGCGGCACCGATGGGCAGGTGCTGGTGATCCAAGACATTCTTGGACTGACGAAGGTCGGCTACCGCCACAATCGCCGCTTCGCCGATCTCGGCAACGTGGTGCGCGCCGCCGCCGAGGCCTTCGCCGCGGCGGTGCGCGACGGCTCGTTCCCCGGGCCGGAGAACGTGTTCGCCATGCCGAAAGCCGAGCTGGCCATGATCGAGGATGAGGGCTGAGCGGCGTCGGCCGGAACTCCTTACGTCAGCTCGTTCACCCTGAAACACGGCTCGGTTTGTCTCCAGCGCCCTGGTGCGGTTACCCTCTGGGCAAAGGTGGAGCGCCATGTCCGTTCACGACACGATCATTGCCGAGATGAGACGCATTGCCGTCGAGCAGCAGAAGACGCTCGGCCCGCTCGACGACGACGCCTCGCTGATGACCTGCGGCCTCGATTCGCTCGGCTTTGCCGTGCTGGTCGCCCGCCTCGAGGAACAGCTCGGCACCGATCCGTTCAGCGAGGCCGACGAGATCGCGTTGCCGGTGACGATCGGCGACCTCGTGCGCTTCTACGAGCAGGCGCTTGTCTGACGGGAGGCTCGCCGACCGCGCCCGCACCACCATCGACGATGGCGCCGGCCGCGCCGC
>CAXTQM010000404.1:0-2644 GCA_964246205.1 uncultured Beijerinckiaceae bacterium
TCGGCGCATTCGAGCGGTTGTTGTGATGCGGACACACTAACAGGAAGTGAAAGCGAAAGCGTCAACAGCCGGACGAGCGAGACGGTATCGCTAAAGCTTTCCGGCGTAGTGCGGCGGGGCCGCCAGCGCGCTCAAGTCCGTCATGGTCTGGCTCGGCGTATCAAAACGCACAAAGGCACCCAAAGCGGCTGCGGCGATGGCGATCACCGCGACAAGCACCATCGACATCCGAAACTGACGCCGCGCCGCCTGGCCATCGTAGTTGCGAATGAACCCGGCGTCGGGAGCGTGCTGGAAGTGGTCGGCGATCGACATAACGCTGTCCTCGGAACTCAACCCCGCCATGATCGCTGGAAGTTCCTGCCAACCTGTTGCGGGTTTCCACGCTGGCGAGCCAATCGTTCTTAGAACGCGACATTTTGATTACAGTTGCTCGCAAAGTAACCCTAATCGCGAATTTAATTCCGCGAGGCTCTTGCTCTTCGGAGAACATCGGAGTCGGCCTTTCATCGAGCAGCTGCGATCTTGCGCATAGTGCCTCCTTGGCGACGCAACGTGCTAGGATGAAGCCGACGGGAGGCGTGCATGAGCGAATATTCGGGTTGGTCGACGACGGGGCTTCCGCCGGAGGAGAAGCGCTACAAGCTGAGCGCGCGCTGGTTCCACTGGGTCACCACGCTGCTGATCTTCATCATCATTCCGCTCGGCTGGATCTTCGCCGAGTTCAAGACCGTGAAAGGCAACAGGAACGTCTTCGAGGCGCCGATCCCGGGCTCGCCGGCCGATTACGCTTCGGTCCACAAGACCTTGGGCCTGCTGGTGCTGGCGATCGTCGCCGCGCGCATCGTCTACCGGCTCTTCAATCGCCCGCCCACGCTGCCGGGCCGCATGCCGGCGCTGGAGAAGGGCCTCGCCCATGCCACGCACTGGCTGCTCTATCTCGTACTGCTGGTGATGCCGATTTCGGGCTACATCATGTCGTCAGCCAGCGACCATCCCATTAGCATCTTCGGCGTGTTCGACTTTCCGAAGCTTCCGATCCCCAAAGCGCAGGGTGAGGTTGCCAACAGGATCCACATCTACGGACAGTTCGTGATCTACGCGCTCATCGTACTGCACCTCGCGGGCGTGTCGGTGAGCCTGTTCCTGCAGCGCGACAACGTGCTGGGACGCATGCTGCCGAGGCAGGCCAACGTGGACTAGGTTTCGCGCCAACCGTCGCGGGTAGCATCCGGCCATGCTTCGAATTGCGCGAGGAAGCCGGGTTCGTCTTCCAGCGTACGCAGGTCGAGCAGGAAGGCGTCGTCGGCGGTGCGGCCGATGATCGGAACGGGCAGCGCGCGAGTACGCTCGGCTATGGCCTTGAGCCACCGGCCGTCGCCCTTGCCGGGATTGGGTGGCGTCAGCGCGATGGCCGCCGACGGCAGCGTTTCGATGGGCAGCGCGCCGCTACCGATCTGGCTGGAACAGTCCACCACGCTCACCCGCGCGGTGTCGCCCAGCGCGGCGGCGAGCAACGGCGCGAGGCGCTCGGCCTGAGCACGGATGTCGGCCTCGCGGCGGGTCAGAAGCCGTAGCGTCGGCAGGCGTTCGGCGAGGCGGTCGGGATCGAGGTAGAGGCGCAGCACCGCCTCCATTGCGGCGAACACCTCCTTGCCGACGCGCAGGGCGCGCTTCAGCGGATGCTTGCGGATACGGGCGATAAGGTCGCGGCGTCCGGCGATGAGGCCGCATTGCACGCCGCCGAGCAGCTTGTCGCCGGAGAAGGTGACGACGTCGGCGTGTTTCACCGCTTCCATGACGGTGGGCTCGCGCGGCAGGCCGTAGGCGGAGAAGTCGACGAGGTTTCCGCTGCCGAGGTCGTCGAGCATGACGATGCCGCGCTCGCGGCACAGCCGGCCCAAGTCGGCGTCGGAGACCTCGGCGGTGAAGCCCTTGATCTCGTAGTTCGACTGATGGACCTTCATCGCCGCCACGGTGCGCGGGCCGATGGCGTCGGCGTAGTCGCGCAGGTGGGTGCGGTTGGTCGTGCCGACCTCGACCATGCGGCAGCCGGCCCGCGCCATGACGTCGGGCACGCGGAAGGCGCCGCCGATCTCGACGAGCTCGCCGCGCGACACCAGAACCTCCTTCTTCAGCGCCAGCGCCGCCAGGACCAGCAGCACGGCGGCGGCGTTGTTGTTGACGATCGTCGCCGCCTCGGCGCCTGTCAGCTTGCAGATCAGCGGCTCGATATGGTCGTCGCGCTCGCCGCGGCGGCCAGCGGCGACGTCGTATTCCAAGTTGGAGGCCTGGCTCAGCACGCGGGCGACGGAGGCCGCCGCCTCGGGCGGCAGCAGGGCGCGGCCGAGATTGGTGTGCAGCACCGTGCCGGTGAGATTGAAGACCGGGCGCAGCGACGGCGCGAACAGCCGCTCCAGGCTGGCGGCGGCAGCGGCGACCAGCTCGGACTCGTCCGGCACCGCGCCGCCGTCGGCGAGCACGGCGCGCACTGCGGCGAGGCTGCCGCGCAGGGCTTCCAGCGTCGGCTGGCGGCCGAAGCGCTCGACCAGCGCGGCGGCATCGTCGCGCCCAAGCAGGCGGTCAACGGAGGGAGGGCGGCCGCGTTCGAGGAGCTTATGCACTGTCGCCGACGCGGTCATGC
>CAXTQM010000405.1:0-2640 GCA_964246205.1 uncultured Beijerinckiaceae bacterium
CGTCGATGATGTGGGCGATGTTGGTGTAGGCGAGCGCGAACTCCTTGAACCAGAGGTCACCTTCGATGAGGTGGCGGATGATGCCGCCGAGGAAGGCGATGTCCGAGCCCGAGCGGATCGGCGCGTAGATGTCGGCCATCGCCGACGTGCGGGTGAAGCGCGGATCGACGTGGATCACCGTGGCGCCGCGGCGCTGCGCCTCGACGACGAAGCGGAACGCGATGGGATGGTTCTCCGCCATGTTGGAGCCCATGATCACGCAAACGTCGCTGTTTGCGAGATCCCAGAGCGCCATGGTGGCGGCGCCTCTGCCAAACGACGTGCCCAAACTTGGGACGGACGACGAATGTCAGATGCGAGCCTGGTTCTCGATGTTGACCATCCCCAAACCGCCGCCGAACAGCTTCTTGATGAGATAGTTTTCCTCATTATCCATCGTCGCGCCGCCGAGTGAACCGAGCCCGATGGTCTGGTTGATGACGCGCCCGTCCGGTAGCGTTTCGGCGAAGGTCTCGTCGCGGGTCTGCTTTGTCAGCTGCGCGATGCGCTCCATCGCCCAGTCCAGCGGCTTCTCCTCCCACTCCTTTGCGTAAGGCGCACGGTACAGCACCGAGCTAACGCGCTTGGGCGAGAGCAGCATACCGAGCGTGCCGGAGCCCTTGGGGCAGAGCGTGCCCTGGTTGATCGGCGAACGCGGATCACCCTCGATGTGGATCGGCTTGCCGTTCTTCGCGTAGATCAGCTGGCCGCAACCTACCGCGCAATAGGGGCAGACGCTGGTGCCGACCCTATCGGCTTCCTCGAGCCGCGGTCGCAGCGTCTTGGACGACGTGCTCTTGGCAGCCTCGGCCATCGGATTCTGCCCGGCAAGCTGCCGTGGGAGGCTCCAATCATCGACGAACCGTTTCGCCCGTTCGCTTAGCGATTGGCGAAGCTTCTTGGCCATGAACTGCTCCGTGCAGGCCCGCCAGCGCGTATTGTCGCTGGGCGGCTCGGTTGTTGCGTCCCACCGCCGCCCTATGATGGAACTGATCAAAAGATTAGGGCAGTGGCGGCATGCGGACAATGGTAGGAATCGTCACGCTCGCGCAGGAAAGTCGGTTTCAGCTCACCGACGACAAAGGCATCTCCCACTTGTTCATCTTGTCCCACGGCGCTGCCGCGGAGCCGTCTCAACTCGGCGAGCTGCAGCACCGGCAAGCCCGCATTTCGGTCGGCTACGAGGAATCGTCGACGATGATCGCCAACATCGCCAAGCGGATCGAGCTGTGCGCCTGACGCTCTCCGGCGACCGAAAGCAGACATGAACTTCCATCCCCGCGTCCACGACCATCCGCAGTCCAGTCTCGATCACGTCATCCCCGACGAATCCGAGTTGACCTGTGGCACGCTGATCGAGCCGGGCCGGAGCTACGGCTTCTTCACCGACACGACGGTGTGCATCGGCTGCAAAGCCTGCGAGGTGGCTTGCAAGGAGTGGAACAACCTGCCGGCCGACAGCATCGGCCTGACCGGCGAGAGCTTCGACAACACCGGTGCGCTCTCGGCCAACAGCTGGCGCCACGTGAACTTCATCGAGAAGTCGGGGCTCGGCGGCGTGCGCGAACGCGAGCAGACGCCGTTCCAGTCGGGCTGGCTGATGATGAGCGACGTGTGCAAGCATTGCCATAACGCGCCTTGCATGGAGGCCTGCCCGACCGGCGCGCTGTTCAAAACCGAGTTCGACACGGTCGTCGTGCAGCAGGACATCTGCAACGGCTGTGGCTATTGCGTGCCGGCCTGCCCGTTCGGCGTCGTCGCGTTGAACCCGGTCGACGGCAAGGTCCACAAGTGCACGCTGTGCTACGACCGGCTCAAGGGCGGGCTGGAGCCGGCCTGCGCCAAGGCCTGCCCGACGGATTCCATCCAGTTCGGCGAACTCGGGGACCTTCAGGCTCGCGCCCACGACCGCGTCGAGGCGCTGCACGAGCGTGGCGTCGAAGCGGCCTACCTGTACGGCGTGCCGGACTCGCCCGGCGCCACGGGCGACCTCGGGCACCTTAACGCCTTTTTCCTGCTGATCGACAAGCCGGAGGTATACAATCTGCCGTCGGCGCCGACGCGCGCCTCCAATCGCGTGGTGCCGAGCTTGGCATCGGGCCTCGCCACCGTTGGAGTCCTGGCCGCCTTGGCCGTCACCTTCTTCGCGAGCGAGCGCCGATGACCAGCGGCAGGGTCCCCGATCCGCGCGAGTCCATGCAGCCCGCGGCAAAGTGGCAGGGCGAAACCTATTACGGGCGCCAGCAGGTCAAGCCGGCGCCCTTCGATCCCAACGTCGTCGGCGGCTACATCTTCCTCGCCGGGCTCAGCGGCGCCGCGGCGCTGCTCGGCCGCAACCTGCTGATCTACGGACTCGGCGGGATCATCGTGCCGTTCATCGGCATCAAGGTCATCGACCTCGCCGTCACCGCTCTCCACCTCGCCTGAGGCCCGCTCCCATGCTCAACCAGCTTCGCCCCGCCCTCGTCGTCGTCATCGGCCTGACCCTGCTCACGGGTCTCGCCTACCCCCTCGCCATCACCGGCATCGCCGGCGTCATCTTCCCGCACCAGGCCCAAGGCAGCCTGATCGAGAAGGACGGCAAGGTGATCGGCTCGAGCC
>CAXTQM010000406.1:0-2606 GCA_964246205.1 uncultured Beijerinckiaceae bacterium
GGTCGGGGCTCGCGGGACCCACGAGACTCCTATGCCGACCCTTCGCCGGACACCTCGACTTCCTCTGCCTCGGCGGCGCCAAATCGACTTTCCGGCGAGCACCAGGCTCGCGGACCTGACCAAAGCGAACAGGATTGAGCGAGTCGAGTTTGATGACGCTGTCGCCCATGCAGATCCTGTCAGGACAGCCGGTCTCCCTTTCGACGCCTGGGCTCGTGCCGCTGTCGGTTTGCCTGTTCTAATGGCGCGGGCACGTAGCGCGACCATCTTGCCACGCTTGCCGGTGCGCCGCTCGCGATGCGCGGCGCACCAGAGGTGGCCTCGATGACGCTCTTCGACATGATCGTCGGCCCGCGCCTTGCGACCAGCGAGGACGCTGCGCAGAGGGTGGGACCGTTCGCCGGCATCCCGATGCTCGGCCTGGATGCGTTGTCGTCCGCCGCCTACGGCCCGGAAGCGGCTTTGACGATCATGCTGCCGATTGGCGCGCTTGGGGCGACGTACATTCTTCCACTCATGGCGATCGTCGTCGCGCTGTTGCTCGTCCTTTACTTCTCATATCGGCAGACCATGACCGCGTATCCGAATGGGGGAGGCTCCTACACGGTCGCGTCCGCAAATCTCGGCAGGCGTTGCGGTCTGCTCGCGGCCGCCTCCTTAATGGTTGACTATACCTTGAACGTTTCGGTCGGCATCGCCGCGGGCGTAGGAGCGTTGGTCTCGGTGGTGCCAGCTCTGCATCCCTACGTCCTGCCGCTCTGCATCGCCATCCTGTTCCTCATCACGCTGGTCAACCTGCACGGCGTCCGCGAGTCCGGTTTGGCCTTCGTGCTACCGACTTACCTCTTCGTGGCCGCGCTTGCGGCGATGATCTTGATCGGCACCATCAAGTCCGTCCTGGCGGGCGGTCACCCGATAGCGGTCGAGGCGCCTCCTCCTGCATCCCTGATGCCCGCAAGCTTGGGTTTCTGGGTGCTCCTGCGTGCGTTCGCCAATGGCTGCACGGCCATGACCGGAGTGGAGGCGATCTCGAACGGCATCACCGCGTTCCGCGAGCCTTCTGTACGCAATGCGCAGCGCACGCTCTCGCTGGTCGTCGGGACCCTCGCGCTCCTGCTCGGCGGCATAGCGCTGCTCTGCCGCGAGTACGGCGTCGTCGCCACCGACCCCGACGGGGCCGCATACCAGAGCGTGCTGTCGGCGCTCTCCGCCGCGGTGAGCGGTCGCGGATGGTTCTACTACGTCACGATGGGCAGCGTCATCGCCGTGGTTTGCCTGTCGGCGAACACCAGCTTCGCCGACTTCCCGCGCCTATGCCGTCTGCTCGCGCTGGATAACTACCTGCCCTACAGCTTCGCGAGCCGGAGCCGCCGACTCGTCAACGCCAGCGGCATCCTGGTTTTGGCCACCATGTCCGGCGTCCTCCTCATCGCCTTCGGCGGCGTCACCGACCGGCTCATCCCGCTGTTCGCCATCGGTGCGTTTGGAGCTTTCACCCTGTCCCAGGCCGGCATGGTCGTGCACTGGCGCAAGCTTCGAGCCGAGGGCGACGCCGCGCACAGGGCCTCGATGGCCTTTAACGCGATCGGCGCCGTTTCCACTGGCGCGGTGCTCCTCGTCATTCTGGCGACGAAACTCCTCGACGGCGCTTGGGTCGTCCTCCTGCTCATCCCGGGGCTCTACTGGCTCTTCGCTTCCGTGAGCCGCCACTACACGCTCGTGCGCAAGCAAACCGACTGCGATCTGCCGCTAGTCGTGTCTGACTTGCGCCCTCCGGTCGTGGTGGTCGTGATGCGGCGCTGGAGCACCATTACCCGAAACGCGGTCCGCTTCGCCATGTCGATGTCGGATGACGTTTTCGTCGTGCACGTGACGTCGGACGCGCAAGAAGGCGGCCATCTCGCCGGCAAATGGCGGCATTACGTTGAAGAACCACTGCAGGCGCTCGGCAAACCCGCGCCCGACCTTGTCTTCGTGGCATCGCCATACCGACTCTTCCTCGGTCCGCTTTTCGAGACGCTCGACAGGATCGGCGCCGAAAACCCCGACCGAACCCTCGCGGTCGTCGTGCCCGAACTCGCGGGCGGGCGTTGGTACGACTATTTCCTCCACAATCAGCGTTCGACGGCCCTGAAGGCGGCCCTGCTCATGCGCGGAGGCCAACGCGTCGTGTTGGTCAACGTGCCCTGGCGCCTGCAAAGGTCCTGAGCGGGAGCAGGGGGCCGGCACCACTGCCGAATCATCCCACAGGCGGAGTGGCCTTGTCGCCTCCACTCCAAGCAGTCCGAACCAACGCTCAGGCAACGTATCCCGGCCGTGCGGGAGGCGCGTGCGGATTCGTCGCCTCGCTCAGGCTCACCGTGCCTCGAGGCTCCGCCGCAGCCTCGCCATGGCGCCGGGCAGGCCGCGCACCCTCAGCACCCGGCCGGTCTCGTCGTGATCCTCGGACAGCACCCGCGCGCTTTCGTAGACCTCGCCGATCATCCCCTGCTTGGCGTAGGGCAGCACCAGAACGTCCTCGACCATCGATTCCTCGAAGAACGCGATGATAGCATCGCGCAACGCGCTCACGTCGTCCGGCGCCTGGGCGGAGAGCAGCATCGCGT
>CAXTQM010000407.1:0-2179 GCA_964246205.1 uncultured Beijerinckiaceae bacterium
GGGCGATGCTGGCTACCGGACGTTGCGCGGCGGAATCCTCCTCGATACCGGCGACAAAGCCGCCGCGCTATCCGACTTCGAGGCGGCCACTAAGCTCGATCCGAGGAAGGCCAGCGCCTATCTCGGCATCAGCCTGGTGGAGGCCGCCTCCGGCCATGTCGCCGCCGCCCTCGACGCCGCCAACACCTGCATGTCGATCGAGCCCGGCAAGTGGCAGTGCCTCTCGATCCACGGACAGCTCGAGCAGACAGCCGGCGATGGGGCCGCCGCGGCCCGCGATTTCGATGCGTCGCTAGCGGTCAACCCGGACCAGGCTGAGGCCTGGGACCGCAAAGCCAATCTCGACGAAGCCAAGGGGGACACCAAGCTGGCTGTCGCCGAGGCCAGCAAGGCCCTCGTCCTCGATCCGAAATACGTGCCCGCGCTCGTCACGCGAGGTGCGGCCTACCTCAAGGCGAAGAGCGGAGACGAGGCCATGCGCGACTTCGATGCGGACCGCGGCATGACAATGGTGGAGCAGGGGCAATACGCGCAGGCCCTACCGGATCTGCGAAAGGCGCTCGCACTGAAGCCCAGCTGGCGCGACGACAGGGCTTTCGCTGCGGCCTTGGCGAGCGCCGAGACTAACGTCGCTTCGCGGTAGGCCCTGCTGCGCTCTTCAGAGCTCCTGGATCATGTCGGCGAGCACTTCGAGGCAGGCCGCGCCGAGCGCCGCGGAGCGCTGTGGCGACCAGCCGAATTCGGGATCGGGACTGGGATCGTGGTCCTTGAACGGCATCTCCAGAGTCATGGCGACGGCGCCGAAGCGCTCGGCGAGTTGGTTGGTGGAGATCGAGAGATTGGCCTTGCCAGCCGCACCGCGTCCGTAGCCGCGCTCGGTCTGGAAGTCGGCGGTTTTGGCGGCGAGGCGCCGGGCATATGCGTCGAAGAGCGCGCCGCGCGCCTCGGTGAAGCTCGGCACGCCCTCGAACCCCGCGAGGAAGCATGCCGGGATCGCCTCGTCGCCGTGGACGTCCATGGCGAAGGCGACGCCGCTGGCCTCCATCGCTTGGCGCACGCACAGGACCTCCGGGCTGCGTTCGAGCGACGGCGCGTGCCACTCGCGGTTGAGGTTGACGCCGGCCGCGTTGGTGCGCAGGTGGCCGCGACGCGTGCCGTCGGGGTTCATGTTGGGGACAACGTGGAGCGTCGCCGTCGCCAGCAGCGCGTCGCGGCGCGGGTCGGGCGCCGCAGACGTCAGCCAGTCAAGCGCGCCCTCCATCCAGAACTCCGTCATCGGCTCGCCGGGATGCTGGCGGCCGTATAGCCAAATCGATTTGGCACCGCTGCCAAGCACCAGCGAGTCGATCGCCTGGCCGTCGAGCGAGCGGCCGAGCTCGCGGTGCGCGACGCCGGGTCGGCTGGCGATGCGCGCCACCAGCGCGTGGTGCCGCTCCATCGGATAGGGTGCGAAGGTGGCGAACCAGGCGAGCTCGCTCCCGCCCGGCCAGTCGAAGGCGAGCACGCCGTCGGCGTAGCGCGTCGGGATCATGCGCCACGCGATGCGATCCGTGCTTGCCCGGACTTGGTACCCCGGCCAGCCACCGGGGAAGGCCGCACCGCCGGCGTTGACGATCCGCAAGATCGTCGTCCGTCCGGCCGCGCCGGCGAGCCGGAAGTGGAACCACTGGTAGAAGCCGGAGTAGCGGTCGCGGCGGATGGCGAGGTCGACGATGTCGCCGTCGATGGCTACGAGATCGATGTTTCCGCCGTCAAAGGCGGCGTCGATGGACAGGGTCATGCCGGCGTCGTAGGGCCGGGCGGCGAGTGAGGGAAGGGCGGCGCCCGCCGTGCGAGGGTTCTCATGGCTTTGGTGAGCCGCACGGCGCTCTGCCTGCGCTTCAGAGGCGACGACCTTGAGCCCGAGCGGGTCAGCGAGGCGCTGCGGTGCCGGCCGAGCCGAATCGCGGTCAAAGGCGGCTCCTGGCCTATGCCGAACGGCACGTCGTGGGTCGCCGTGACCGGGCGATGGCACCGGCAGGTTGAGCGGCGGATGCCGGGCGACCTCGGCGGGCAGATCGCCGAGCTGCTGGCGGGCATGACGCCCGATGTCGCCGTCTGGCGCCGTCTGACCACCGCCTATCGTGCCGACGTGTTCTGCGGCCTCTTCGTCGAGGAGGGTAACCCGGGCCTCGCGCTC
>CAXTQM010000407.1:2189-2594 GCA_964246205.1 uncultured Beijerinckiaceae bacterium
CGTCCTCGAACTGCACAGCTACGCGTCCGACGCCGAGCCGCTCACCTACGCCTCCCCGTCCCGGCTAGCTCCGCCACCAATTGCGCCGCCGGCATCCGGCGTGCGCGGGGGGCACCGGTGCCGGCCCATTGTGCGCCCCAGCCGAAATCGCCGCGCGCCTTGCCGGCGGCATGCAGCGCCTTTCCCGAATCGTAGGCGATGGGATAGGCGGGCACCTCTGCCGGCGCGACGGTCTCACCAAGCGCGGTGAACCTATTCGCGAGGCAGCGAGCGGGCCGGCCCGAGATCGCGCGCGTCATGACCGTGTGGCGCGCGGCGTCGCTCGCCAGCGCGGCGCGGTAGCCGTCGTCAGCCAGCGACTCGTTGCAGGCGACGAAGGCCGTGCCGAGCTGCGCGGCGACGGCG
>CAXTQM010000408.1:0-2593 GCA_964246205.1 uncultured Beijerinckiaceae bacterium
CGCCGCCGAAGATGCTGGACAGGAAGCCGCCGCCGCCGCCCGAGGATTGCTGCGGCGCCTGCTGGACCTGCTGCTCGAGCTCCTGGATGCGCTGGTTGGCGGCCTGCAGCGCCTGCTCCTGCACGATCACCGCCTGGGTCAGGTAATAGGGCGAATAGGGCTGCTGGCGGACGTTGTCGTTGATGAGCCGGTCGGCCTCGGCATCGCGCGTGCCGCTGGCGTTGTTGCGCATGCGGTCGAACACGCCCTGCAGCAGCTGGTGCTCTTCGGGTGACATGGTTCTCTCCCAAGCTTAGGCGGCCTCGCCGCGGGCAGCATATGGGGCCGCCCGCCGCGGGCTGGAAGGGCGCGGCCTTGCCCCGATAGTCGACCCCCGCTAGGACACGCGCCTCCCCGAGAAACCTCGATGAACGACCCCAACAAGCAGCTGGCGCGGCTGCCGCGCGGCTTCGGCGACCGCGAAACCACCGACATCGCCGCCACGCACCGCATGCTGGAGAAGATCCGCCAGGTCTACGAGCTCTACGGCTTCGAGGCGGTCGAGACGCCGATGATCGAGTTTACCGAGGCGCTGGGCAAGTTCCTGCCCGACCTCGACCGGCCCAACGCCGGCGTGTTCTCCTTCAAGGACGACGACGAGCAGTGGCTGTCGCTGCGCTACGACCTGACCGCGCCGCTGGCCCGCTACGTCGCCGAGAACTTCGAGAAGCTGCCCAAGCCCTACCGCTCGTTTCGCGCGGGCTACGTGTTCCGCAACGAGAAGCCCGGCCCGGGCCGCTTCCGCCAGTTCATGCAGTTCGACGCCGACACGGTGGGCTCGGCGAGCATCGCGGCGGATGCCGAACTGTGCATGATGGCCGCCGACACGCTGGAGGCGCTTGGCATCGCGCGCGGCGAGTACGTCATCAAGGTCAACAATCGCAAGGTCTTGGATGGCGTGATGGAGGCGATCGGGCTGGGCGGCGCCGAGAACGCCGGGCGGCGGCTGACCGTGCTGCGGGCGATGGACAAGTTCGACAAGTTCGGCGTCGAAGGCGTGCGGCTGCTGCTGGGGCCGGGGCGCAAGGACGAGAGCGGGGATTTCACAAAAGGCGCCGGGCTCGACGAGGGGCAGGCCGACAAGGTGCTGGCGGTGCTCGACGCCAAGGGCGTCGAAAATGCCGCCACCGTAGCGCGCCTCGCCGAGGCCTTCGGCGACACGGCGCGCGGCAAGGAAGGCGCCGACGAACTCGGCGCGTTGGCCGCGCTGCTCGAGGGCTACGCCGATCGTATCGTGATCGATCCCGCCGTGGTGCGCGGCCTGGAATATTACACCGGCCCCGTCTTCGAGGCCGAGCTGACCTTCGAGGTGAAAAGCGATGATGGAAAGCCCATCCGCTTCGGTTCGGTCGGCGGCGGCGGGCGCTACGACGGCCTCGTCGGGCGCTTCCGCGGCGAGGCGGTGCCGGCCACCGGCTTCTCCATCGGCGTGTCGCGGCTGCAGGCGGCGCTGCAGGCGATCGGCTCGCCCCTCATGGCCGGCCATAAGGAGAAGGCGCCCGTCGTGGTGCTGGTCTTGGACAAGCCGGAGATCGCCCGCTACCAGGCCCTCGTCACGCGCCTGCGGCAGGCTGGCATCGCCGCCGAGCTGTATCTCGGCTCCTCCGGCATGAACGCACAGCTCAAATACGCCGACAGGCGCGGCTGCCGCTGCGCCGTGATCCAGGGCTCCAACGAGCGCGACGCCGCCGGTGGTCCCCAGGTGGTGGTGCGCGACCTCGTGCTCGGCCTGGATCTCGCCAAGGGCACCAAGGATCGTGCCGACTACGTCGAACTGCGCGCCAAGGCGCAGATGGCGGTGGCCGAGGACGCGCTGGTGGCGACGGTGCGCGAGGTTCTGGGCCGGCACGAGGGCTGAGCCGCGGCGTGCCATCCCGCCTACCGCGCTTAGAGAAGAGCAGACCGCGCCTCGTGCGCTGGGGTCCACGAGGTTGGCCTGCTATCGTGACTCGATCGTCAGCATCGTCTCCTCCCCGCCTCACGCCTCGCGCGCCATCCGCACCACGTTGTGCAGGCTGCCCTCGGCGGCGTCCATCAGCTTGCGGAAGCCTCGCGCAGCCTGGCGGATGCGCTGCTCGTTCTCGACGAGGGCCAGGCGCACGTAGCCCTCGCCCTGCTCGCCAAAGCCGAGCCCCGGTGCCACCGCCACCTCGGCCTTCTCGATCATTAGCTTGGCGAAGCCGAGCGAGCCGAGATCGGCGAAGCGCTCGGGCACCGGCGCCCAGGCGAACATGGACGCGCGAGGGGAGGGTATAGCCCAGCCGGCCTTGGCAAAACTGTCCACCATGACGTCGCGGCGCTTCCTGTAGATGGCGCGCATCTCATGGATGCAATCGTCCGGGCCGTTGAGCGCGGCCGAGGCCGCCACCTGGATCGGCGTGTAGGCGCCGTAGTCGAGGTAGCTCTTAACCCGCGTTAGCGCCGAGATCAGACGCTCGTTGCCGACGGCGAAGCCCATGCGCCAGCCGGCCATGGAATAGGTCTTCGACATGGAGGTGAACTCGATCGTGCAGTCGATGGCGCCGTCCACCTGCAGGACGGAGGGCGGCAGGTC
>CAXTQM010000409.1:0-208 GCA_964246205.1 uncultured Beijerinckiaceae bacterium
AGGCGGTGGTCTGCGCCAGCGCCTGCGGGCCCATGCCGAGCATCAGGCCGAACACCGGGGTGAAGGCGACCAGCGGCAGCGCCGTCAGCAGCCAGTGCGCGGCGCATTTCACCAGCACGATGGCCTCGCCCGAGGTGGGGCTCATCAAGAGCAGGTCGAGCGATCCGTCGTCGCGGTCGGCGCCGAACAGCCGGTCCAGCCCAAGCAG
>CAXTQM010000409.1:260-2590 GCA_964246205.1 uncultured Beijerinckiaceae bacterium
CCCGCCCCCCCCCCCCCCCCCCCCCCGCGCCCCCCCCGCGGCGCGGCCCGACGCGCAGGTCGCGCAGGAAGAGGGCGGCGAGGGGGGAGCGCATGGAGCGGCCTTGGCTAACCCGCGCCCCCGCCCGCCACAAGGGCGCGCCGTTTGCGCGGCGCGGCGAAAGCGGCGACAACGCCGCTTCACCTCCAGCGGATCGACCTTGCAGCCGCCCTCATTCTCGCCGTCGCTGCGCGACGGGCTCCACGACCTCCTCGCCTGGCGCCGCGACGTGCGCTCGTTCTCGCTCGAGCCGCTGCCCGAGGGCCTGCTCGAGCGGCTCGTCGCCACCGCCTGCCTTTCGCCCTCCGTCGGCCTCAGCGAACCCTGGCGCTTCGTCGCGGTGGACGATCCCGCGCGCCGCGCCGCGGTGCGCGCCGATTTCGCCGCCGCCAACGCCGCCGCGCTCGTCGAGCAGCCGGACTCGCGGCGCGCCCGCTACGCCCGGCTCAAGCTCGCCGGTCTCGACGAGGCGCCGGTGCAGCTCGCCGCCTTTGCCGACCCCGGCGAGGCGCAGGGCCACGGCCTCGGCCGCCGCACCATGCCGGAATCCACCGGCTTCTCCGTCGCAATCGCCATCCATACGCTGTGGCTCGCCGCGCGCGTCGAGGGCGTCGGGCTCGGCTGGGTCTCGATCCTGCACCCGGAGGTGATCGCCGCGATCTGCGACGTGCCGGCCGAGTGGCGGCTCGTCGGCTACCTCTGCCTGGGCTATCCGACGCGCAGCGAGATCGAGCCCGAACTGCAGCGCGAGGGCTGGGAGCGGCGTCGCGATCCCAGCTGCCGGCTGCTGCGGCGATGACGGACCTCGCTTCCGAGAGGGTGTGGGACTACCCGCGGCCGCCGCGGCTCGAGCGCGTGCCGCAGACGATCCGCATCGACTTCGTCGGCGGCACGGTCGCGACCACCGAGGCGGCCTGGCGCGTGCTGGAGACCAGCCACCCGCCGGTCTACTACCTGCCGCGCGAGGCCTTCGCCTGCGAGCTCGTGCCGCGGCCCGGCCGGTCCTTCTGCGAGTGGAAGGGCATGGCCTCGTACTGGTCGCTGCGCGCCGTCGGCCGGACGGCACAGGACTGCGCCTGGAGCTACACCGACCCGACGCCCGGCTTCGCGGCCATCGCCGACCATCTCGCCGTCTACCCCGCCGCCATGGACGCCTGCTTCGTGGGGGACGAGCGGGTCACGCCGCAGCCCGGCGGCTTCTACGGCGGCTGGATCACGCGCAACCTCGTCGGCCCGTTCAAGGGCGGCCCGGGCACGGCGGGATGGTAGGACGCGGCGCACAAGCCCCGCCGTTTCCGCGACAGGCATCGCCCTTTCGTGGTAGGGCGGATCCATGAGTGACGCCGCGCCGGCCCGCGACATGCCCAGGCAGCAGACCACGCCGACCGAGCATGTGGCGCATCGCCGGACCCACCCCCGACATAGGCCGACCGCCGATGGACGGCGCGGCCTGCTGCGGCCCGGCGACGACATCTTCTTCGCGGCCATCGAGATGACCCGCATGCCGATCGTGCTCAGCGATCCGCGCCAGCCCGACAATCCGCTCGTCTTCGCCAACCAGGCCTTCCTGGCCATGACCGGCTACGACGCGGACGAGATCATCGGGCGCAATTGCCGTTTCCTCCAGGGAGAGGATACCGACCGCGAGGTGATCGCCGAGATGCGTACCGCCATCGCCGAGCGCCGCGACTTTGCGACCGAGGTTCTGAACTACCGCAAGGACGGCTACGCCTTCTGGAACGCGCTGTTCGTCTCGCCCGTCTTCGACGACGCCGGCGAGCTCGTCTATTTCTTCGCCTCGCAGCTCGACGTCACCCGGCGGCGCGAGGCCGAGGACAACCTGCGCCAGGCGCAGAAGATGGAGGCATTAGGGCAGCTCACCGGAGGCATCGCGCACGACTTCAACAACCTGCTGCAGGTCATGGTCGGCTACCTTGAGCTGATCGACGCCGGACTGTCGAAGCCGGAAATCGCCACCGACAAGCTCAAGCGCAACATCGGCAACGCGCGGGCGGCAGCCGACCGCGCCGCCGCCCTGACGCAGCAGCTGCTCTCCTTCTCCCGCAAGCAGCGGCTGGAGGGCCGCACGCTGAACCTCAACGCCACCGTCGCGGCGACGAAGGAACTCGGCGGTCGCACGCTGGGCGAGGATGTCGCGATCGATCTTAAGCTCGCTCCCGGACTCGCCAATTGCCGGCTCGACGCCGCGCAGATCGAGACGGCGCTGCTCAACATCATGATCAACGCCCGCGACGCGATGAAGAGCCGGCCGGACAAGCGGCTGGCGATCG
>CAXTQM010000410.1:0-2578 GCA_964246205.1 uncultured Beijerinckiaceae bacterium
GCGGCGATCCTCGTCACCGAGCCGATAGCTGCCTTGTCGTTCTGCAGCACGGCTTGCGAGACATAGTAGCGGTAGCGCTGGCCGCGCTTGTTGGAATGGCTCGGCGTGAGCCGGTTGCCGCGATCGTCGGTCAGGAGCCCTGTCAGCAGAGCGGCTGAGGAAGCCGCCCGTCCCTTGCGCTGGATCGCCTGAGCATCGAGGATCTCCTGCACCGCCTGAAATGTCTCTCGATCGACGATCGGCTGCTGCGGCCCAGGGTGGATCTCACCTTGGTAGACGACCTCGCCGATGTAGAAGCGGTTGCGCAGGAGGTGAGCGAGCCCGCCCACACCGAAGCGATTGCCGCCGCGCGCCGTTATGCCACGACGCTCCAGCTCCGCCACAAGGCGGCCGACGGATCTCACCTCGAGGTAGAGGTCGAAGATGGCGCGAACCGCGGCGGCTTCGTCCGGCACGATCGTCAGCACCTTGTCCTTCGCGGCATAGCCGAGCGGTACCGGGCCGCCGACCCAGATGCCCTTGCGCTTGGACGCCGCGATCTTGTCGCGCACGCGCTCGCCGATCACCTCGCGCTCGAACTGAGCGAAGGACAGCAGCACGTTGAGGGTAAGCCGCCCCATGCTCGACGTGGTGTTGAAGGACTGCGTCACCGAGACGAACGACACGCCGTGCGCGTCGAACAGCTCGACCAGCTTGGCGAAGTCGGCGAGCGATCGTGTCAGGCGATCGACCTTGTAGACGACGATGATGTCGATGCGCCTGCTGCGGATCTCTTCGAGCAGCTTCTGCAAGGCCGGGCGCTCGAGCGAGGCGCCGGACAGGCCACCATCGTCGTAGCGGCCGTGTGCCAGGCGCCAGCCCTCGTGCGCCTGGCTCTTGATGTAGGCCTCGCAGGCCTCGCGCTGAGCATCGAGCGAGTTGAAGGCGAGGTCGAGGTTATGCTCGGTCGACTTGCGGGTATAGATCGCGCAGCGCTGGACTTTGGTGACGTGCGGTCCGGCTGCGCTCGACCGAGCAGCCGTCGCCCTGCGAGCCGCCTTCATGGCGTCGCCTCTGCGAGTTGAGCGCGCCCAGCTTGTTCGCGTCTGCTCGTGACCAGCTCCGTTCTTCCCAGTCGTTCCTCGCCAAGATCGACCTTACTCCGATCGGGCTTGCTCAAGCCGGGAGCTGAACCATCGACCTCCGCCAGCTCGGTCTTGCGCAGGCCGAAGAAACGGTGGCCGTTCCACTTGGTGCCGGTGATCGCCTGCGCGACCGTTGAGAGGCTCGGCAGGATGCGTCCCTGCCAAGCGAAGCCGTTTTCAACCACCATGACCTGGTGGACGATGCCTCCATGCTCGCGCACCAGCACCGACCCGAGCCGCAGGCGTGCAGGCACGGCCCCATCACCGTCAGCCAATCGGTCGAGCATGGTAGCGAGCTTGCGATCGAGGCCGCCGAGGCAGCGCTCCTGCACGTAGTGCATGACCATTCGCCGGAGCAGATCGCCGCTGAGCTGCCGGCTTGGCGACTTGCCTGTCGACCGAAGCCAAAGCGAGCGCAACGAGTCGGTGTCCATGACAGCGATGCGGGCGAGCTCGGACGAGAGATCGTCGGCTGCCAATCGCCCCGACGCACCTCGTCCTTGTGGGTTTGTCACTACTGGTCCAACCCGCTCAGGCGGCAGCGGCGATGGCGGCCGACTCGATCCGGTAAATGGACGCGCCGCCCTCCCCGTCCGTGCTGCGGGCGATGGCGAGCCCGCCCTTGCGCAGTCCGCTCAATGCCGCCCGCGTGGTGTGCGGGAGCCATCCCGTCGCCTCCATGAGAGCCTGGACGCTTGCGCCGTGCTCGCGAGACAACAGAGCGAGGATCACGGCCCGCTTCGATCCCGGCTTGGTCGTGTTGGCTTTCGGTAGCGCCGGCGATTGCCGGATCGCTTTTGCCGAAACAGCATCGCTGTTCCCGGCTCCCTCGCCCAATCCCAAGCCTTGGGCTTCAGCCGGCGGGGGCGCCATCGCTAGGACGGCTTCGCGTCCCGCCTTCAGGATCTTGAGGCTGAACGTCTTGCCATGCTCGTCCTCGCGCCAGACAGGCATGTCGGCTTTGGCTCGCAGCTCCCGCACCAGTCCATTTTCAAGGAGCTTGTAGGCAATCTTCGCCGCCCCTGTCGGACGTAGAGCGTCTGGTCGGACGGCAACACCATCCTCGCGCTCAGCGGCGGCGGCGAGGATCGTCAGGTGGGTTGCAGGTAGCTTGATCATGAGCGGCTCCTTGGTCATGGAGCCGTTTCCGGCTCCCACGAGCCGGAGCCCGCAGTCGCGCGGGCAAGGTAATTAAGCAGGAGCCGAGGCCTCAAAGGTTAGATCATACTCAATCCACTGTAAGATCTCGAGCGCGTTGCCGTACCGCTCGGAAGCCCACCCACCGAGGTTCGAAAGCACCATGCTCTGTTCCCGGCAGGAGTCGACCGAATTCTGGTTTGCTTCAGCACTATCTCTTCGCACTAAAAGCCATTCGCGTTTTTCAACATCAATGTCTGAATTGCGCCAAAAGCGGACGTTCGAGGCTGGCGGATTCTGCGTCGAGGAGGCAATTG
>CAXTQM010000411.1:0-2559 GCA_964246205.1 uncultured Beijerinckiaceae bacterium
CGGTACCGGTGAAGGCGGCGGGCGGGCGGATCGAGCCGCCGGTGGCGGTCGCTGTGGCGCCGAAGCAGAGGGGCGCCGCCACCGCCGCGGCCGAGCCGCCCGACGATCCGCCCGGCACCAGCTTGGCGTCGCTGCCGGGGCGTCGCCAGGGCGAGACAACCGGCCCGAAGTAGGAGGTCTCGTTCGACGAGCCCATCGCGAATTCGTCGAGGTTGAGCTTGCCGAGCATGTTGGCGCCGGCGCGCCAGAGATTGGCCGAGACCGTCGATTCGTAGGGCGGCTTGAAGCCTTCGAGGATGCGGCTGCCGGCCGTCGTCTGCACGAACTTGGTGCAGTAGAGATCCTTGATCGCGAGCGGGATACCTTCGAGCGGACGACCGGCCCCGGCGGCGAGCATCGTGTCGGACATCCGCGCCTGCATCAGCGCCACCTCCGGCGTTTCCAGGATGAAGCAGTTCAGCTGCTTGGCGGCGGCCACGGCGGCGCTCTGCGCCGTGGCGAGTTCGACCGCGGAGAAGCGTTTCGCCCTGAGGCCGTCGCGGGCGGCAGCGAGCGTCAGGGATGTGAGGTCGGTCAAAGGGCTCTCGATCTCATGGTGAGGAGCGCCGCAGGCGCGTCTCGAACCACGAGGGCTCCAGGGGGCAAAATGGTCGGGCCGCCTCGTGGTTGGAGACGCGCTTCGCGCTCCTCATCATGAGGCTAGCGAAAGATCAAGCTTGAGTCCTCGCCGCCACGCTCACTCGATGACCTTCGGCACGGTGAAGAAATTGTCCTCGGCTGCCGGCGCGTTGACGGTGACGAGCGCGGCGATGCCGCCGTCGGTCACGACGTCGTCGCGGGTTCGCATGCTCATCGGGATCACCGAGGTCATCGGCTCGACACCGGCGACATCGACCTCGGACAGGGTCTCTACGAAGGACAGGATGGCGTTGAGCTCGCCGCGAAGGCCCTCGACCTCCTCGTCCGGCACCTTGATGCGGGCGAGACGGGCGATGCGGCGCACCGTGGCTTGATCGACCGACATGCATGGTTCCGGCTGGAGAGCGGGTCGCCTATAGCATCCGTTTTCCAGCGAAGTCACGGAGACGTCGAGCACCCATGACCGCCAACATCGTGTCGATCGAGGACCTGGCGGCGCGGCTCGGCAAGGGCGAGCGACTGATGGGCCTCGACCTCGGCACCAAGACGATCGGCATCGCCGTCTCCGACGTCGAGCGAAGGTTTGCCAGCCCGGTCACCACGATCCGGCGGACCCGCTTCACGCAGGACGCCGCCCTGCTGGTGGCAGAGATCGCCCGGCAGGGCGCTGCGGCGCTGGTCACCGGCTTGCCGCTGAACATGGACGGGACGGAGGGGCCGCGCGTGCAGGCCACACGCGCGTTCATCCGCAGCATGGCGGGGCTGACCGCCCTGCCCTTCGTGCTGTGGGACGAGAGGCTTTCCACCGCCGCGGTGACGCGCAGCCTGATCGAGCAGGACGTGTCGCGCGCCAAGCGAGCCAAGGTCGTCGATAGAATGGCGGCTGCCTACATCCTACAGGGGGCCCTGGACCGACTGGCACGGCTTACGGCCGTTTCGAACCCTGCATGAGAAAGCAGAACCGCTGACTGGCGTCGGCGAAGGGTCAGTAACCGTAATAGCCGTAGCCTGGCCCATAGCTGCCGTAGCCCGGATAGCCATAGCCGTAGGCAGGATAGCCGTAACCGTAGCCGTTTCCGGCCGTCGCTGCGCCGGCGATGCCGGCCCCGAGCAGACCCAGCGCAGCACCGGCCGCGAGGCCCGCACCGACGTCACGGTGATGGTTGCCGAAGTGGTGGTAGGCACGATGGTAGGGGCGAGCCGACGCCATGTCGACGGGGCTCGCCAGAACCATCGCCGTCAAAGCGGCGAACGCGAAAGTCTTGAGGCTTTTCAACGCGAACTCCTGATGATCGTGAACGCGCCTCGAACGCACATGCGACAGCGTCAATACCTGGCGCGCACGCGCGCCGACCGCAGTGCCGGGCAGGTGTGATCGATGCCGGCGGGGATGCCGTTGATGTCGCGATCGAAGTCGGTGACGTTCCAGCCATCGGGATACTGGCATCGCTGCACCACGGCTACGACCGGCCGGCCGGAATAGGCGTAGGGGTTGATGACGTAGCTGGGGCTGGTGCCAAGCACTTCATCGGGCTGCAGGAACCCCAAGGGAGCGGGATGACCGTAGGGCGTGGCTGCAGGCAATTCGTAGGGCCGGTAGCTCACTTGGGCCGAAGCCATATCGGCGCACAGTGCGAGAAGCCCCGCAGCCATCGCAACCCGCTTGATGTTCATCGTCTAGTCCCCGAACTATTGCTGCAAAAACGGCAGCTGAGCTTCATGGTTCCTGCGACCATGGCCGACGGGAGACACACCTGGGAAATCCGTGGGCGCCGCGACGCTCTCGATTGACCGCACGCAGGCCTCGGGCGAACTAGGCTGGATTTTGTTGGAAAAGAGTCGGCGCGCGGCTTTTTTCACAGATCGGTAACAACGGGTTCACGGCGCATCGCTTTATCTCGGCGCATGGCTATGAAGAGG
>CAXTQM010000412.1:0-2556 GCA_964246205.1 uncultured Beijerinckiaceae bacterium
TCCGCGACTATCTCGACCTCTACGACGCCGACCCGCGCCACGAGACGCAGACGCGCGCCTTGCTCGCCAAGATCGCCCAGCGCCGCGCCCAGCTCGAGGAGCAGCGCGTCGCCATCACCGAAGCGCTCGACGGCCTCGCCGCGATGGAGCGCGACGCCGAAACCCAGCTCGCCCGCCAGGGCCTCCGCCGCAAGACCGTTTGAGGACCGAACCATGAAGAACATCGTCATCGCCGGCTACGCCCGTTCGCCGTTCACGCTCGCCAGGAAGGGCGCGCTGACCAAGGTGCGGCCCGACGACCTCGTCGCCGACGTGGTGCGCGCGCTGGTGCAGCGCACAGGCGTCGATCCCGCCGAGATCGAGGATTTGATCCTGGGCTGCGCCTTCCCCGAAGGCGAGCAGGGCTTGAACATGGCCCGCCTCGTGGCACTCCAGGCCGACCTGCCGCTCTCCGTCGGTGGCTCGACAGTGAACCGCTTTTGCGGCTCCTCCATGCACGCGATCCACATCGCCGCCGGGCAGATCGGCATCGGCGCTGGCGACGCCTTCATCTGCGCCGGCGTCGAGAGCATGACCCGCGTGCCGATGGGCGGCTACAACCCGATGCCGAACCCCACGCTCAACGCGAAGCAGCCCGGCGCCTATATCGGGATGGGCGACACGGCCGAGAACGTGGCGCGTCGCTGGCAGATCACACGCGCGGCGCAGGAGGAGCTGGCGGTGCGCTCGCACGGGCGCGCCGCGGCGGCGCAGGCGGAAGGGCGCTTCGCCGACGAGATCGTGCCGATCAAGACCAACGGCCATGCCGTCGACAAGGACGGCTGCATCCGCCCCGAAACCTCGCGGGACGTGCTGGCCGGGCTGAAGCCGGCCTTCGACCAGGAGGGTTCGGTTACCGCCGGCACCTCCTCGCCGATCACCGACGGCGCCGCCGCCGTGCTTGTCTGCTCGGAGGAATTCGCCAAGCGCCATGGCCTCGAGCCGCTGGCGCGTCTCGCCGCAGTCGCCGTGTCGGGCTGCGAGCCCGACATCATGGGCATCGGGCCGGTGGTGGCGACGCGCAAGGCGCTCGTTCGCGCCGGCATCGCCATGAGCCAGATCGACGTCGTCGAGTTGAACGAGGCCTTTGCTGCCCAAGCGCTCGCCTGCATGCGCGAACTCGGCATCCGCGACGAGACGCTGAACCTCGACGGCGGCGCGCTCGCTTTGGGACACCCGCTCGGCGCCACCGGCGCCCGCATTACCGGCAAGGCGGCGAGCCTGCTGAAGCGCGAAGGCGGCCGCTACGCGCTGGCGACGCAATGCATCGGCGGCGGCCAGGGCATCGCCACGATCATGGAGCGCATCTGATGACCTCCGGTGAGATCAAGGTCGACGCGTCGAGCGCGAAGGCCATCGGCAAGGTCGCGGTGATCGGTTCGGGCGTGATGGGCGCGGGCATCGCCGCGCAGATCGCCAATGCCGGCGTGCCGGTGCTGCTGCTCGACATCGTCGGCAAAGGCGAGGACCGCACCGCGATCGCCCGCGGCGCGATCGAGAAGATGCTGAAGACCGAGCCGGCGCCGCTGATGTCGCCGCGCGCCGCCAGGCTGATCACGCCGGGCAACCTCGAGGACGATCTCGCCAAGGTCGCGGAATGCGACTGGATCGTCGAGGTCGTGCTGGAGCGCCTCGACGTGAAGCAGGACCTCTACCGCAAGCTCGACGCCGTGCGACGGCCCGGCACGCCGGTCTCGTCCAACACCTCGACCATCCCGCTGGCCAAGCTGATCGAGGGCATGCCCGACACCTTCGCGGCGGACTTCATGATCACCCACTTCTTCAACCCGCCGCGCTACATGCGGCTGCTGGAGATCGTCACGGGGCCGGCGACCGACACGGCGATGGTCGCGAAGATCTCGGCCTTCGCCGACGTCAAGCTCGGCAAGAGCCTCGTCGTCTGCAACGACAGCCCCGGCTTCATCGCCAACCGCCTCGGCATCTACTGGCTGCAGGTCGCGCTGAAGACCGCCGTCGCCGACAGGCTGTCGATCGTCGAGGCCGACGCGGTGATGGGCAAGCCCTTCGGCATTCCCGGTACCGGCGTGTTCGGCCTGATGGATCTCGTCGGCCTCGATCTCGGGCCGCACATCAACGCCAGCCTCGCCGCGGCGCTGCCGGCGAGCGACGCCTTCCACGAGACGCTCCACGATTTCCCGCTGCTCGATAAGATGATCGCCGACGGCTACACCGGCCGCAAAGGCAAGGGCGGCTTCTACCGGATGGATAAGACCGGCGGGAAGAAGCAGAAGCAGGCGATCGACCTCGCCTCCGGCCACTATGCCGTGCCCGATGCGGCGGAGTTCCTCGAACTCAAGGGCGTGGAGAAGGATCTGAAGCGTCTGATGGCGTCCGACAGCCGGCTCGGGCGCTACGCCTGGAACGTCATGGGGCGGGTGCTGGCCTATGCCTCCAGCTTGGTGCCCGAGGCCGTCGGCGACATCACCGGTATCGATGAGGCGATGCGGCTCGGCTACAACTGGAAGCAGGGTCCCTTCGAGATCATCGACAAGCTCG
>CAXTQM010000413.1:0-2554 GCA_964246205.1 uncultured Beijerinckiaceae bacterium
GCGAGATAATCGTCCTCGCTGGTCTGCGTGTCCTTGGCGGCGGAAAGCTGCATCACCTCGCCCTCGGCGATCACCACGGCCGACGTGGAAAGCACGTCGAGGCAGGGCAGCGAGCCGACCTCGACCATCATCTTGAAGGCCTGGCCGAGCAGGAAGTCGCCCACGAGCACGCTGGCCTCGTTGCCCCAAAGCATGCGCGCGGCGAGCTTGCCGCGGCGCATGTCGCTCTCGTCGACGACATCGTCGTGGAGCAGGGTCGCGGTGTGCATGAACTCGACCGCGGCGGCGAGCTTGATGTGACCATCGCCCTTGTAGGTGCACAGCCCGGCGGTCGCGAGGGTCAGCATCGGCCGCAGCCGCTTGCCACCGGAGGCGATCAGGTGCTTCGCGACGTCGGGTATCATCGACACATGCGAGGCGGCGCGGCCTAGGATCGTCGAATCGACCTTCGCCATGTCCGGACGCACGAGGTCCAACAGCGCTTCGATGTTAGCTTCGGCGGCCTTGTCTTCCAGGGATATCACAACGCCCAAGACCGTCCTCCGCTTGCCCCGAGGGTACTTAGAGGCGCGGAAGGGTCGGGGCAACCGCAGCAATCCGGCGTAGCCTTGTCGCAAGGGAGAGCGCGTGCAAGATGCGGCGTCGTCCGGGACCGTCATGATCGAGCTGCTGCGCACGAACGACATCGTCCTCATCTCCCGCATCGAGGCGCTCATGGCCGAACACGAGATCGGGTTCTTCGTCGCCGATCAGCACATGAGCGTGCTCGAGGGTTCGTGCGGCTTCCTGCCTCGCCGCGTGCTTATCGACGAGGACGACCTTCCGCGCGCCCGTATGGCGCTTCACTATGCCGGGCTGATGGACGAGCTGCGCCGCGGGTGATTTCGCCCGACGATGCGCCCGCGACGACGCGGGACGCGTTCTACGGCGGCCGGCTGGTCCTGACGCAGCCCGCCAAAGGTCATCGCTCGGGCACCGACGCCGTGTTGCTCGCCGCAGCCGCACCTCCAAGCTTCTCCGGCACCTGCTACGATATGGGGGCCGGTGTCGGCGCCGTCGGGCTGGGCATTGCGCTGCTCCGCACGGCTTCGAAGGTCGTTCTGGTCGAGCGCGACGCCGCAGCCGTGGCGTTGGCCTGGGCGAACGCTGCCGCGCTCGACCGCGCCGAGGTGAGTGTAGCGGAGTGCGATCTCCTCGATCGAACGGCCCTGCGCAGGGCGCTCCCCGCACGCGCCGCCCTTGTGGTCACCAACCCGCCCTTCTTCGATCCGCAGCAGTCCCGACCGTCGCCGGACGCCTCGCGCCGCGCGGCGCACGTGCTGGACGAAAGGGCCGGCATCGAAGACTGGATCGCCGCATGCCTCGACCGCCTCGACGATCGGGGCACGTTCGTCGCCATCCACGCCGCCGCCGCCCTGCCTGCGATCCTGGCCGCGCTGGCGAACGCCACGGGAGGGATCACCGTCAAGCCGGTCCTGCCACACGCCGGCAAGGCGGCGCACCGCGTGCTGGTCCGCGCGGCCAAGAGCAGTCGCGCGCCGTTTCGCCTGGCAGCGCCGCTCGTGCTGCACGGCAACGACAACCAGTTCACGGCGGAGGCCGAGCGTCTCCATCGCGGCGAAGCAAGTCTAAATTGGTGAGCTCCTCGGCACGCAGCAGCGCCTGTCCGCGCTCCCGCGTACGGCGCGACGCAAGGTTGGCGGCGCCGAGCTTCATCGCCAGTTGCGTCGCGTCTTCGCGCCGACCCTTGCGGCAGCGCAGGCGCAATTCGATAGCGTCCTCGCCGGCCCGCCCCGCGGAGAGGGCGACCCGATCGAGCGATACCTCGGCCCAGGATTTCGGCCGCCACGTCCAGCGCTCGATACGCACCGAGAAGGTGGCGTCGACCCGCTGCTTGAGCCGGCGGATCCCCAGCGCCTTGAAGCTCCGCGGGCCCTCGCCCTTGGGCCAGATCCACTGCTTGCGCCACGGGCGGCGGGGAGAGGCCATGCCGACGGCGCTGCTGCGGCGGAAGCGCAGGGCCACGCCGCGCTCGGCAAGCTCGCCTTCCGGCGTGTCGAGGTAAACGTAGGAGAGCGTCTTGCCGACTGGTGGCTCGGGCGCCGCCGCATCGAGCGCGTCGCGGATTCGCGCGTAGGCCGCCTCGTCGATGCCGAAGCGCAGCTTCAAGGCCGCCCCTGAGCCGCCTGCGCCTCGACCACGGCCAAGGCCGTCATGTTGAGGATGCCGCGCGATGTCGTCGCCGGCGTGAGGATGTGCGCCGGCTGTGCGGCGCCGATGAGGATCGGCCCGACCGGCAGCGCGTCGGCCATCACCTTGGCGAGCTGGTAGGCGATGTTGGCGGCCTCGATGTTGGGCATGACCAGGATGTTGGCCTCGCCCTTAAGACTCGAGCCCGGCAGGATGCGGTCGCGCACCTGCTGCAGCAGCGCGGTGTCGGCTTGCATCTCGCCGTCGACTTCTAGCTCCGGCGCGGTGCGCCGCAGGATCGCCAACGCATCCCGCATCTTGCAGGCGGAGGGCGACTCGTCCGAGCCGAAATCCGATTGCGAGA
>CAXTQM010000414.1:0-2549 GCA_964246205.1 uncultured Beijerinckiaceae bacterium
CAAACTCTACAAGCTGCGCCACCGCGTCGAGAATATGTTCGGCCGTCTCAAGGATTGGCGACGCGTCGCCACCCGCTACGATCGCTGCGCCCACACCTTCATGGCCGCCATCGTCATCGCCGCAACCGTCAGCTTCTGGCTATGATGCAATGAGTCCTGAGCCTAGCATTACAGTTGCATTCTGCATTTGAGATGGGCGTGTCTTGCTGCGGCTTGGTGAGCGCGTCGCCAGAGGCTCCATGCGATGACCTCGGCCGGCTCGATCCGTCGTTGCGCGAGGCGGATCGCGATGCGGCGGATTTCCTGCATCGACCAGCGGATCAGGAGCGGGGCGTACTGCGTCGCGCCATCGTTCTTTTTGGGGGCGGTGGGGCGTTGCGTTGGCGTGATGACGTATCGCGGCCAGCATGGCGAAGGCCAGCATGACCAGCGAGACGTGACGGTGCCAGCCGTGCCAGGAGCGGGTCTCGTTGTGGTCGAGACCAAGCTCGTTCTTGGCCGCCTCGAAGCTGTCCTCGATCGCCCAGCGGCGGCCTTCCACGGCGACGAGGGTCTCGAGCGTCGTGCCACGCGGGCACCAGGTCGAAAAGAACGCCATCGACCCGTCGGCGATGCAGCGCCGCACGAGGAGACCTCGCGTCCAGAGGCCGGGCGGCCCGTCGAACGCCTGGGCATAAAACTCCTGGGCGTCGAGGTCGGCGAGGTCCAGGTAGGACCAGTCGTGCAGCCGTGCGCCCTTGCTGCCGTCTCCGGCCGACACGCGCGTCCAGGCGTCCTCCGGCAGCTCGCGCGCGATCGCCTCCGCGGTGCCCGAGACGAGCCGTTCCTTTCCCCAGGAGTGGAACGGATGGTTGGCGTTGGCGCCGAGCACGTAGCCCTTGCCCGCCCGCCGCAACGCCATCTTGACATCGCCGGTGCCGTAGACGGTGTCGGCGGCCACCCAGGCGAATGGCACTTGCGCCGCGATCGCCCGCTCGATCATCGCCACGGCGAGCTTCGGTTTGGTGGCGAACTTCGTGCCGTCAGGCACGTGGGCCGCGGCCAGGCGCGCGGGATCGTCGCTCCAGGCCTTGGGCAGGTATAGCGCACGATCGACGAAGGCGTGGCCGTACCGCGAGACATAGGCCGCGAAGACGCCGATCTGGCAGTTGGTGATCTTGCCCGCCGAACCCGTGTACTGCCGGCCGACGCCGCACGAGGCCTTGCCCTGCTTCAGGAAGCCGGTCTCGTCGATCACCAGCACGGCGTCGGCATCGGCGAGTGTCTCAAGCGCGTAGTCGCGCACGATGTCGCGCAGGGCGTCGGCGTCCCACTGCGCGCGTCCCAGGATCGCCTGCTGGCGCCACGGACCAGGGTCGCCCGCCGCCTCCGCACGCGACCAACCGGTCTTGCGCCGCTCGCCCCCCAGCAGGCCGTCGAGGAACAGCCCCGCGGACGCCGCCATCCGCTCCTGCTGGAACAGCGGCCGCATCCGGGCCTTCACCGCCCGAAGCGACGACGCCCAGAGCTCCAGCGTCTCCTCGATCGGTGCGCCAGCCATCCACGATCCCCCGAATCATGGAAGCTCATGGATTCAGAGATGAAGACGCACCGCAACTGTAATGCTAGGCTCAGGACCCATTAACGACAACGCACTTCCGCCGAGCTTGGTTGGCTGATTCCATGCGGCCCGGAGGTGGGTCGCATGGCTGATTCGTTCTGGCTCTCGGACGCGCAGATGGCGCGGATCGAACCGTTCTTTCCGCTTTCGCACGGCATCGCCCGGGTCGACGACCGGCGCGTGCTCAGCGGCATCATCCACGTGATCCGTTCCGGCATGCGCTGGCGCGATGCTCCAACGTCTTGTGGGCCGCACAAGACGCTCTACAATCGCTTCGTGCGTTGGAGCCGCCTCGGCGTGTTCGATCGCATCTTCGCCGGCCTCGCGGGCCAGGCCGGCGAGCCCGACCTGCTGATGATCGACGCCACCCACCTCAAGGCACATCGCACCGCGGCGAGCCTTTTTAAAAAGGGCTTGTACCCCGCCGTATCGGCCGCACGAAGGGCGGCCTGACCTCCAAGCTGCACGCCGTCTGCGACGGCCGGGGACGTCCCATCGCCCTGCTTCTGTCGGAGGGCGAGATGAGCGATCACGCCGGCGCCGCCTATCTCGTCGACGCGCTGCCGGAAGCCCATGCCCTCATCGCCGACCGCGGCTACGACAGCGACGGCTACCGCGCCGCGCTCGAGGACAAGGGCATCACGCCCTGCATCCCGCCGCGCAAGACCCGCAAGGTCCAGCACGCCTACGACCGCAAACTCTACAAGCTGCGCCACCGCGTCGAGAACATGTTCGGACGACTCAAGGACTGGCGCCGCGTCGCCACCCGCTACGACCGCTGCGCCCACACCTTCATGTCCGCCATCGTCATCGCCGCAACCGTCATCTTCTGGCTATGACGCAATGAGCCCAGAGCCTAGTGTCAGCTGTCGAGCTCACATGTCGTCTGACGTTCCGATCAAGCGTGGGCACCACCTTAGGGTGTCACGTGGATGGGCTGAGATGTCGG
>CAXTQM010000415.1:0-157 GCA_964246205.1 uncultured Beijerinckiaceae bacterium
CGCGCCGCGCAGCAGGCCGATGAGCGCCGGCGACGCCGAGGCGGGCCGCGCCGGATCGACGGCGTCGATCGTGACATGGCCGAGCATGACCCAGGGGTGCGGACCGCCGGGCGCGACCAGCCGGCGGAACGGCTCAAGATCGCGCTCGTCGAGGCTC
>CAXTQM010000415.1:167-2545 GCA_964246205.1 uncultured Beijerinckiaceae bacterium
CACCCAGGCCGGGAAAGTGCTTGATCGTGCAGCTGACCCCCTCGGCTTCGAGACCGCGACAGTAGGCATCGGCGCCGCGGCTCACCACCTCGGGGTCCGAGGAGAGGCTGCGCAAGGCGATGCGCGAGTTGCGGTCGCCGGAAACGAGCGTGCCGCGCGTGACGTCGACCACGGGTGCGAAATCGACGTTGACGCCGATGGCGGCGAGCTGCCGTCCGACGACGCGCGCCTCGGTTGCGATTACCGCGACGTCGCCGCCGGTGGCACCCAGCGGCGCCGGCCGCGGCAGCGGCGGTGACAGCGGCGGCAGCCCGGCGTCGCGTCGCAGCGCCTGCAGTCGCGGCGACGTCCCGCGTGATCGCCGCGATGCTGCGGTCGCGCACGTTGCGCGGGCTGAGGAACAGCCCGGCCACCCCGGCCTTCGCCAGGACACGCGCCTCGTCCATGTCGTAGAAGCCGGCGATCACATGGGTCGCCGCCGGCCGCAGCTCTCGAGCCGGCCGGTCGAGCACGGCACGCAGCTCCGCGGCCCGGGTCGCCGCCATGGCGGCCAAGGCCGCCGCGGCGATCGCGAGAGCCAAAGGCGGAAGCGCGAACGGCAAGGATCGGCGGGCGAAGCCTGCGGCTGCGACGACGGCCGCGGTGTCGAGCAGGAGAAAGGCTGCCTGCGGCAGCGGCCGGCGTCCGACCAGGGCAGGGTTGCGCCATTGCAGCGCGACGGCGACGAGCAGCACGCCGAGCACCGCGAGGAGCGTCGCGAGCCCGGCTGCCGACCAACGCCTTGCGCCCGGCCGAAGTCGCGTGGCCAAGAACCCACCTCCTGTGCGAACCTCGCTCATGCCCGCCGCGCTGCCCAGTCGAGGTTGCCGAGCGGATGACCATGCCTGCGAGCACGCTTGCGTCGTCCGCCCTTTCACGGTACTTTGCAATACAAAGCTGGAGGGAGCATGCGGGAGCTCGACCGGGCGCTGGCCGACATCGGCGCGATACGCCAGCAGATCGCGCGCGCCGACGGGTTCCGCAGCTACGGGCCGGCGACGGTGGCCGCAACCGGCCTGCTCGCCGCGCTCGTGGCCGCCGTGCAGGCCCTCAGCACCGGAGCCGATGCGTCGGCCCCCGCCTACATTGCAATCTGGGTCGCGGCGGCGGCGGTCTCGATCCTGCTCGTCGGTGCCGAAGCGGCGACGCGGTCGCGCCACCTGCGCTCCAAGCTCGCCGACACGATGATCCTCGCTGCCGCCGCCGACTTCGTGCCGGCCGGCATGGCCGGGGCGGCGCTGTGCATCCTGCTGCTCCGCTACGAGCCCGGCTCGACCTGGATGCTCCCCGGCCTGTGGCAGATGCTCGTGGCGCTCGGCTTCTTCGCCGCCAGCCGCTCGCTGCCGCGCACGATGGCCATCGTCGGCGGCTGGTACCTTGCCTCGGGTTTCGCGTCGCTGGCGATCACCAGCGCCACGCACGTGCTATCGCCATGGGCGATGGGCGTGCCCTTCGCCGTCGGCCAGATCCTCGCCGCCGTGCTGCTGCGCCGCGACCTGGAACTGGCGGAATGAGCGCCGAGGAGACCGGCCGCTACGCCTTCGACGGGCTCGACCGCGCCATCCACGAGAAGGCTCGGCTCGGCATCATGACCTCGCTCGTCGGCCATCCTAAGGGGCTGGCCTTCTCCGACCTCAAGCGGCTCTGCGACCTCACAGACGGCAACCTCGCCCGCCACCTTCAGGTGCTGCAGGAGGCCGAGCTCGTCACCGTCACCAAGGGGTTCGAGCGGCGGCCGCTGACGACCTGCAGGCTGACCGCCAAGGGCCGCAAGCGCTTCGTCGACTACCTCGACGTGCTCGAGGCGCTCGTCCGCGACGCTCGCGAGGAAACGTCCCCCTCGAAGCTGGGCCGCCTGTCGCAGGCCTGACGCGCTTCCATTAACTGGAGACTTTGTCATGCAAAGTATCAGCAGGCTTCATGGCGCGCACGTCGCCATCGTCATGGACGGCAACGGGCGCTGGGCGACGCGGCAGGGTCTGCCGCGGGCGGCCGGCCATGCGGCCGGGGTCGAGGCGCTGCGGCGGACGGTCGAGGCCGCGCCCGAGGTCGGCGTCGGCACGCTCACCGTCTTCGCCTTCTCGGCCGACAATTGGCGCCGGCCACAGGACGAGGTCGACGGCCTGATGCGGCTGTTCGGCGCCTATCTCGAGCGCGACACCGCCCGACTCGCGGAAGCCGGCGTGCGCCTCGGCGTTATCGGCCGCCGCGACCGGCTCGCGCCGGACCTCGTTGCCGCCATCGAAGCCGCCGAGCGGGCCACCGCCTCGGGCACCCGGCTCTGGCTGCGGGTGGCCGTAGATTACTCGGCGCGCGAGGCGATCGTCGCGGCGGCGCTG
>CAXTQM010000416.1:0-2543 GCA_964246205.1 uncultured Beijerinckiaceae bacterium
GTCTGTAAATTGACTAGCAGCGATGGCACTACCGCCAGTGTGCCTTGTACATTTTCATTATCATTTCAGCGAAGTGACAACATAATTCGTGAAGGATCTATCATGGGCATAGACTGGTGAAGGCTAATCTTGAGTCCTATGTCTGCACAGTAACAAAGTGATCTCGAGCGGCGGATCAACTAGGCGGCGAAGGAGATCACGCATGAGGCCGTTCGTACCTAACGGGGTTTGAACAGTGGCGCCTTCGGCGGATCGAAGTGCGGGAAAGTTGGAGGCTTCGGTGGCGGCGTAGGCAATACCAACTTCTTCGAACCGCTCGCCTCCAAAATGAGGGGAATGCCCACCTCGATGAGGCCCGAAAATACAAGCCCAAACGCAAATGCGATCAAAATCTTTACCGCCACTCTCCTCCACGAGAGGCCTCGTTTCTCGATGCCCTTCATCGCCCTTCTTCCCGCCCGAGCACCTGCCCATGGAGCGGGTGCCCCTCTGGCACCAGGATCCAGTGATCCATCGCCTCAAGTTCGTCGGCCTTGTCTCGCGCAGCGCCGTAGTCGACGGCCGGGACGTCCAGCCAATCGACGCGCCAGTTTCGGAGACGGAAAGGCCCGCGAATCGCGTCGAGGCGGAGTGCTGTCAAGCTTGGCACATTTGTGCGGAGCACCTCGAGGGTGAGATCGCGCAAGGTGCTCTCGGCGACGTACAGGGCCATGGCGTGAGCCTACGGCGCAACGCCTCGCCTGGCGAGCGCCCTCCCGATCGCTGTCATCCGATGCTATGGACCCGCCGCAGATGCAGGGAGCGCGCGATGTCCGACAACGCGGCAAAGGAGCGGCTGCACCTCGCTGACGTCGACTACTTCCCCTTCCGCAAGGAGGCGGCCGATCTCACGAATGGGCCTCGAGCAGCGTTTCAGGAGCGAGGGCACGGCCGGCCCCTGGTGCTCGGAAGCCTTTGGTCTCTATGACCGCAGGGCACCGGCTTGGCAGGCGCGCTGAACCGATGAGCAGAATCGCAGCGCTGGTGTGTGCCGTCGCCGCCGTGCTCGCCGCGAGCGCGGCCGTCGGAGAGGATCTGGCGCGCCCGGATCCTATCATGACGCCCGGCGCCGTCGACCCGCACGTCACGCTGGCCGACATCTGCACGGGCCACACGAAGGAGCGCCGCCATGTCTCGCCGGCGACGCGCGCCAAGGTGCTGCGGGACTACAATGTGTCCGATGCGGCGAGCGTCGGCATGGAGCTCGACCACCTCATCCCGCTCGCGCTCGGCGGCGCCAACACAGCGGCGAACCTGTGGCCGCAGCCGGCGCCGGACTACGAGATCAAGGACAAGCTCGAGGTCGAGCTGCAGCGCCGGGTGTGCGCCGCTTGGCGGACGCTCGCGCCGGCTGAGGCAGACGAGGTGCTGCACCAGGAGCAGCGCGACATTGCTGCAGATTGGGTTGCGGCGCAGCGCCGATATGGCAGCAGCGCCAGCCGGTAGCGCCGGGTCGGACTAAGCTGCCTCTCGACTCCAGACTGCTTCGTTCGCTATCTGTTCACGCATGCGCCTGTCGGAGTACCCTCATGTCGTAGTCCGGATCGCTTGCTCACGATGCGCCCGCAGTGGGCAGTATCGCCTCGCCCGGCTCGCCGACCGCTATGGGTCCGAGGTCGAGATGTCGACGCTCTTGACCCAGCTCGCCGGCGATTGCCGCTTCCGCGACACGCGCCGCGGCTCGGCAGACTTCTGCGGAGCCTTCTTCCCCGATCTGTACGGCCCGCGTCCGCCGGATCGGCCGAGCGGACCGATGGGGCCGCGCATCGTAGGCGGCAGGGCGGCTTAGCCTGCCCCACCTCCGGCCACCGGTGCCACTTTCAGCGCCCGCAACGCCACCGCATCCCCGACGATCTCCTCGGCGCAGTCACGACAGTCCTCGCCGATGCTGCGGCCATCGTGCGAAGGGAACAGCACGTGGAAGCGGTTGTCGTGCAGAAGGTGCTCGACGACGTTCTCCGGCTTGACCCGTTTCCCGAGCATGCGGCGAGCTTCGGCGACGGCCGAGAGGTAGAGCTTTGATTTCGGGCGGGTCGGAGTGTCAGCGAAGGCGATCGTCTCGAGAACCGTGCTCATCCGCTCTCCACTGCATCACTCTCCCACGAGGCTTCGCCTTCTTTCCCGGCGGTTCGCACCTGGCGAGTTTGACTCTTAAGCTTTCCAGCTCAAGATCAGTAACGTCGTTGCGTGTGCGTTTGTGAGTACCCCGTGTCACCTCCTCGTCCATACTGGAAGGGCTACCTCAAGCTCTCCCTCGTCTCCTGTCCCGTCGCCGTCTACAGCGCAATCTCATCCGGCGAGCGTGTGGCCTTCAAGCAGATCAATCGGCAGACCGGCCATCGGCTAAAGCAGCAGCTGGTCGACGAGCATACCGGCGACCTCATCGAGAGCGCGGACAAGGCCCGCGGCTATGAGGTCGGCAAGGGCGATTACATGCTGGTCGAAGACGACGAGCTCGAGGCCGTCGCGATCGAAAGCCAGCACACGATCGACATCGATCGCTT
>CAXTQM010000417.1:0-2507 GCA_964246205.1 uncultured Beijerinckiaceae bacterium
GGGCAGGCCGTCGGGACAGGCGACCCGCCCGTCCGCGAACGCGACATCTTCCTGCATCGCCACCGTGTCGAGGCCCGCGGGCAGGCGCGCGCCCGTGAAGATGCGCAGCGCGACGCCGGGCGAGAGCACCGGTACGGTTTGGCCGGCCGCCACACGGCCGGCGACCGGCAGCGGACCGGTGGCGAGGTCGGCGTAACGCGCGGCGTAGCCGTCGACGGCGGCATTGTCGAAAGCCGGAAGATCGCAGGGCGCCACCAGCGGCTCGGCCAGAACGCGGCCGTCGGCGTATGCCAGCGGCACCGTCTCGCGCGCCGCCTGCGGCTTCACCAGTGCCGCGATGGCGGCTGAGGCCTGCGCCAGCGTCGCCGGCGTTTCGTCGCGAGGGGAGGAATGCGCCACGGCCCAGGTAGAGCAGGTACGCACGCCGACGCAAGTTGGGGCGCGACCTGGCGCAAACCGCCGTCGTAACAGCGAGGTCGTACCTTCCTTCGTCGGGCTTCAGGCGGCGAAGCCGCCGTCGATGGTGTGGCAGGCACCCGTCACGATGCCGGCTTCGGGACCGGCGAGGTAGGCGACCATGGCCGCGACCTCGGCTCCGGTGGCGTGGCGCTTGATGGCCATGACCGAGTGCATTTCGTCGCGCCGAGGGCCGTCGGCCGGGTTCATATCGGTGTCCACCGGCCCCGGTTGAACGACATTGACGGTGATCGCCCTCGCGCCGATATCGCGGGAGAGACCTCTCGCAAGACCCTGCAGCGCGGCTTTGGACATGCCGTAGGCGGCATCGCCCGGCCAAGGGGTGCGATCGCCGTTGGTGGAGCCGATGAGGATGATGCGGCCGCCGTCCGGCATAGCGCGAGATGCCTCGACGGCCGCGAAATACGGCGCGCGGATGTTGATGTCGATCAGCCGGTCCACCGCGGAAGGATCGAGCCGCAGAGGGTCGCCGCCGACGTACAGGCCGGCGTTGACGACGACCACGTCGAACGGGCCACTCGCGGCGATGAAGCCGGCGAGCGCGGAGCGGTCGGCGCTGTCGACTTGCGCGGCGCTCGCGCCTCCGCCACCAGGACGTCAGACGCGGCCTTCGACCCGGCGTAGGTGAAGAGCACCTCCTCGCCGTCGGAGGCGAAGCGACGAACGATCGCGGCGCCGATGCCGCGGCTCCCACCCAGCACCAGAACGCGGCGCGTGTTCTCCCCATCCATATTCGATCTCCCGTCTGGCTTCACCACATCGACTTACGTATCTATCGATGCGGATATCGACTGTCATGCCGGCTGATCAAGGACTTCCGTAAAGTTTAGTACCGAAGGGGGGCGTTCATGCCGCGCACTGGACGACCAAGAGGGTTCGACAAAGACCAGGCCATCGAGCGCGCCATGCTGCTGGTGTGGGAACGCGGCTTCGCGGCGATCACCCTCGCCGACCTCAAGCTCGCCATGGACGTCGCCTCTCCAACCAGCTTCTACGCCGCGTTCGGGTCCAAGGACGCGCTTTTGGAAGCGGTGGTCGAACGCTACATCGCCACCCACGGGCAGGTCATGGCGGCGCTCCATGATCCGAAGATGCCACCACGCGACGCCGTCGCTACGGCGCTGCGGGACACGGTTGAAATGCAGACCGATCCTAGCCATCCCGCAGGCTGTCTGGTGGCGCTGTCCGCCGCGAACGGCCCCTCCACCGAAGGCTTGCTGGGCGGGACGCTCGCCGCCGAGCGGAATCGCAACTCCGCGGCGATCCAGGCGTGCGTGGAGCGCGCGATCGCTTCGGGCGAGCTGCGGCCCGAAATCGACGCCATCGGCTTCGCGTCCATGATCGATGCCGCGGTCGCCGGCATTTCCATGCGCGCCCGCGACGGAGTCGGGCGAGAGCAGCTCGAGCGAGCCGTCGACGCCGTGCTGGCCAGCTGGGATGCCGCCAAATCTTGAGCCGCTTTCGACATCAACACGGAGAATACACTTGACGGCGAGGAGCGAGGCGAAGGCGCGTAGCGCCGGGTGCCCTCGGCGCCCACGTCGACCGACGAGTCAGGCCGCCAGGGCCAGCCAGCTGCGATAGAACATGTAGCCCGCGACGACGAAGACGAGGCCGGCGAAGAGCTGGCGCAGGCGGTCCTTGTCCTCGCCCAGGTGCGAGGCGAGCCGGATGCCGCCCAAGCCGCCGACCATGCCGCCGCCGACGAACCAGGCCGCCACCGGCCACACCACCAGGCCGGAGCGGGCGTAGTTCGCCGCCGTTGTCGTCGAGAACGCGCAGACCGCCAGCAGCGAGGAGCCGACCGCGTCGATCATCGGCATGGCGTAGGCAAACAGCAGGCACGGCACGATGAGGAAGCCGCCGCCGACGCCGAAGAAGCCGGAGGCGGTGCCGGCGAAGAAGGCCAGCACGGCGCAGCGCAGCGACGATCGCGCGTCGTAGCAGGGCACCGCGGCCTTTCGGCGAGGGCGCAGCATCAGCGCTCCGACCACGATCATCAGCACGCCGAACAGCACGAGCAGCCTGTG